>JBFHUP010000242.1:0-3481 GCA_041589975.1 Sulfurimonadaceae bacterium
TAATGCAGGTGGCCCTTAACCTACAAAAAGCACTTCAACCGCTCTTTGTAGGAAGACTTGGAGGCGATGAGTTTGTTGTGATATTAGAGCGTCTGACTGCAACGGCTGATATACAGCCTATCATTGATAAACTCTTAGAAGATATCGAAACAGACTATATGATAGAAGATCTGACCTTATATATCGGACTGAGTATTGGTATAGCCAGTTTCCCTCATGATGCCCGTACCAAAAAAGAACTTTTAGCCTGTGCCGATAAAGCAATGTATAAAGCAAAACAGCAAAACAACTTAGAGTATGTTTACTATAAAGAGATCTTAGAGTATCACAAAAATGATGAGTTTTTTTTAGAAAAAAAGCTTCGAAGTGCGATCAAAAACCAGGAACTTGCTGTCCATTTTCAACCTAAAATCAATACCCAAACCCACTCCATTCACTCTTTTGAAGCACTTATCCGATGGGAAACCAAAGGCCAATCTTTCTCTCCAGATATCTTTATCCCTCTGGCTGAGAAAACGGGTCTCATCAAGCATATCACCCAGTTTGTCATCTCAGAGGTCTTTAACATAGCTAAAATCTGGCAACAACAAAACGGATGTCATAAATTCTCTATTAATGTCAGCGTTATTGATTTCATGTCAGATCATCTGCTTGAATTTATACAAGCAGCCATTAAAAAGTATCAGGTCGATCCTCAATGGTTTGAAATTGAGATCACAGAAAATCTCTTTTTGGAAAAGACTGAAGCTATTAAGAACCGCCTTCAAGAATTGATCAATATGGGTTTTAATATAGCACTCGATGATTTTGGTACAGGCTACTCCTCTTTGGCTTATCTAACCAGTTTCCCTATTAAAACACTTAAGATAGACAAAACCTTCATCGAAAATCTCGAACATGATTACGATAAAAACTATCCGCTTTTAAAATCCATCGTGACCCTTGCCCAAGAGCTTAAACTTAATATCATAGCTGAAGGTGTAGAGACCCAAAAAGAGCTAGATATTCTTAATGCTTTAGGTTGCCATATTATTCAAGGTCACTACTTCTCAAAAGCCCTGCCTGTAGAGCAACTCCCTAACGCCCACTCCCACTTGGCAAGCTGATCCCTAACTTATTACAGCACTGACATAACCCACGACACTGCTCTCATCTTTGGTCCTATCTGCACTGGTACGATAATCCAAAAGCCTCAGCTGCATTGAGCGTTTTTGTGCCACTGTCAAAGCAGCCAATACCCCTATCTTACCACATGCTTCACATGGTCCTGCCAAAAGAGCATCTGTATCCAGATGCTGCATCGCTTTTAAACAGCTGTTGTCCAAGGTATTAGCTTCTTTTAGAGAATAAAAGTGACTTAAATCCGTACTAATAACCACGACATTGTGAGGATCAGTCAACACCTCATCAATCAAAGCAGAGATGCGGTGAAAATCTATATCTCCATACACAATCTCACACACCTTTGCCTGAGGCAAGTAGTGATGTATCATCGGGATCTGTGTCTCTGTACTGTGTTCAAAGTGGGCATCCTCCAAAAAGAGCAATCCAAACTCTTTTTGCAGTTTTAAAGCATAATCTCGATCCATTTCACAACAGCCGCAGGGTGTCTCAAAAGAGTCATGTAAAGAGATCGATGCACCCTCTATATAGACCCGATGGCTTGGGCCAATCACAATGACCCTTTGGGCTTGGGTATTTGCTAAAACTCTGTGAGCTATATTGGCCGTAAATCCTGAGTAGATATAACCTGCATGCGGAGCAATTATCATACGGGCTTTGCTTGTTAACACCCTTTTATCTTCCAGATGTTCATCAACAATGGTATTAAACTCCTCTATCTGCTGCTGTAACACTTCACATCTGTTAGTATAAAACTGTCCCATCACTGCTGCTTTTCGTATCATTGCCATATGCCTTCAATTCTCTCTTTGCACTTAAAGCAATGTCCGTCAACGATCTTGTTTTCATACACAACGTAACCTTCGCGATAGATCAGACGCTCATCACAATTGGGACAGTAGGTATTGGCTTGACCAAATACATTGCCCTTGTAGATATAGTAAAGCCCCTCCTCTTTTCCAATACTTTGGGCACGATCAAGTGTCGACTCTGCTGTTCGCGGTTTATCCAAGACTTTATAATCAGGGTGAAAAGCACTGATATGCCACGGTGTATGTTTGTCCAGTTCATGGGCGATAAAATGGGCAATCTTTCGCAACTCCTCATCACTGTCATTCTCATCTGGCACGATAAGTGTGGTAACCTCAACCCAAATACCCGCTTTTTTAAAGGCTTTAAGGCCTTGCAATACCTCATCAAGTCCCCCTTTTAACGTTCTGCGGTAGTAGCGGTCATCAAAGGATTTCAGATCAATATTGACGGCATCTATTATTCCCACCATATCTTCAATCATTTGGGTTGATTCAAACCCATTGGATACGTAGATGTTTTTAAGTCCTACTTTGTGAGCTTCGAAAGCGATATCTTTGGCATAAGGATAAAAGATCGTTGGTTCATTATAGGTATAAGCAATAGAACGGCAGCCATGCTTAAGTGCAAGTTCAACCATCATCTGAGCAGAGACATATTCAGACGTATCAATTCTATGCTCTTGAGAGAGCTGCCAGTTTTGACAAAAAGGACAACGAAAGTTGCAACCTACGGTCCCAAATGACAACGCTTTTGATGCGGGTAGCACATGATTGAGGGGTTTTTTCTCTATGGGATCGACAGCGATAGAAGCAGGATGACCATAAACTAAAGTCTCTAATTGGTTATCGTGGTTGGCATTCACCCCGCACATACCCGTTTTGCCCTCTTTAATCTTACAGTGATGTTTACATAATTGACACTCAATCGTTCGTTCATCAATAACCGTAAAGTACTCCATATCCTACTCCTTATAGATCTCTACCTCATACAGATAGATTTCGGGATGCTCCTTAAGACAGTCGATGGATAATCCGGCCTTATTGCATAAGTGAGCAAAAAAGTCCTCAAATAGTGGCAACTGTTCCCACACTTGAGGCAAAAAAGTTGCTTGGGCATAACCCTGCTTAAGTATCACGCCATGTTTGGGATTGATAAAAGCCTTAAGCTCCTCTATAGAACCATACTCCTGTTTTTTCGGGCTTGTAAGCAGTGAGACTTCAACATCGACCTGCTCATACTCATCTTGTGTCAATGGAGGAAATCTGGGATCATTAAAAGCAGCAGCGTGTGCATTGGCATAAAGGTCGTCCAATAAGCTTCTGTGAGGTACAATTGATCCGATACATCCTCTAAGCTCATGATGCAGCGTCAAAGTTACAAAACAGGCCCCCTGAAGAGCCAGATTTGCATCTTTATCAAGCCAAAAAGCTTTATCTACGGACTTTTGAGTTTTAAAGTGCTGTTCAATGCTGTTTCGAGCTATAGCTATGAGAAGTTCTTTTGACATAACGCCCCTTTACCATCCTCTTGTTATATCTTACGACAA
>JBFHUP010000243.1:0-3478 GCA_041589975.1 Sulfurimonadaceae bacterium
GGTGATGCAAAACAATGGAACTACAGGAACGCTCTCCTATTTAGTTGACGATACTCACTTTGAATTGACACATAATGATTATCTTACTGTTCATCATGCTAAAGAAATAGCCGTGATTGAGGGAAATCAAACGCAAAGGGTTCGTAAAAACTATCACCTGCAAAGCAAACAAAAGAGTGAAGCCAAATATGATAAAAATTTCTATGTCCAAGTAGATAAAAACCATGAAGTTATGGCTGAAAAAGCGTATGAACTTAAAGCTAACAGTGCCAAAATTACTTCTCAAAGCGATATCGAATTTAAAGCAGACACAGCGATTACCCTCAATGCAGGTGGTAATATCATCACCATCAACGGTGCCGGAGTGCATCTTAACGGTGCTGAAGTAGACGGTACATCAGGCATGTCAGGTGTCGAAGCAGCGGCTGTTGAGCAAGAAGAGATCGAAGCACCGACTTATAATCTGCTACGTATCATCGAAGTGACAGCTGATATCGAAGAGCAAGAGTATCTCGAACAGATCATCACCTTTACAGCTAAAGCAGAACGCTATGAAAATGATGAGTGGGTGGAAGTAACGGAGCTGGAAGATTATGAGAAGGATCTTTTGAACTGGTATTTTATTAAAAATGATGATGAGACCGAAGACGAAACGTTAATCCAAGAGGGTTATATCAGTGATAATGTAGCTATTAATGGTTTAGAAATGGTCATTAAAACCCAAGCTGACAATATCCATTGTTTCGGTCATGCTCACTGTTTTGTAGGTGATAATGATGGCCTTGGCTATTGTGTCTCGAAACTCAAACGTCATGTCAAAGTGGAAAAGATTATGGGTCATGACATCGTTAATGAGGATGAAGAGTTAACGTACCGCGTGCAGTTTAATATCGAAGAACCCACACCTGAAGAGTTGGAGCTTTTTGAAGCAAAAGTTATTACAACTAATAACTTAGGAGAACCAGCGGAAGAAGTTTTAGCATTAGATGATACATTGGAACTTGCATTTAGTTATAAAAAAGATGATAAATTAAATGGGATCATCATGAAAGTGACTCATAAGGAAGATAGTATGAATATCGGACTAAAAGAGACACGGATACGTGAATTACAAAATGGTGAAAGGGCAAATTTAAGGGTGGAAAGTGAGTAAAAACTTACAAGAAGTATATAATAATAGACAATTACATCTGAAAGAGGATATAAATTTACCTGATGATAAAGAGGTTAATATAGAGATCTTTTTTCTAGGAGATAAAGACAAAGCCTTAGGAAGTTACAAGGCTAAAGCGAGGGTACAAAGTAAAAAAATTAAATATCCTTTTAAAATAATAGATTTAGTTAAAAAAATAGGAATACAAATCGATGATGTTGTAAAGGTAAAAGCTGTTGTTGATATTAATGATGATGGAATTGCTCAACCTAGTGAAGAAACCTATTTAAAAGTCATTGAAAATGAGGAAAAGATTACAGTTATCGTTGAGCTTCCTCATTCAAAAGAGAGTGGATGGGGTGCTAAAGGTTTGGCCGGACATACTGCCATGGCAATTGGCGATCGTTTTTTTGATTATGGACCTGATTATGACGACTCGAAAATATTTGATGAAAAAAAGTATCAAGCAGATTTAAATCAAGATGGTGACCAGAATGATAAAGTTACAAAAAATGACATACCAGGTTTAGGTCACTTTTTTGCTCCTGGACGTCCTTGGTGGGGTGAACTACTTGCTAATGCTATGAATATTAAAGCCCATGAGGTTACATTACAAACAGCTTTGCAATTAATAAATCTACCATATACTGATACAAATATATATGGAACTGTATACAAGATAGAATTTTTTGTCAAAAAATCTCAAGCAAAAAAAATGATACAATGGTGGGAAACTCGTTATAAGCATTTAAAAGTTTATAGTGTCAAACCCTGGACTGGTGAACAGTGTACGACAACAGTTAAAGAAGCATTGGCTTTTGCTGGTTTGACAGATATTGATTGGAACACTTTAACACCTGATGGTATTCTAGAAGATCTAAAAACTGAGGTTAAAAGTACCTCAAAGCAACATAAAGATCAGCCTGCAAAGGTTGTTGTGATAAAAAAGGAGGCAAAAAATTGGCAGCCCCCAAATTAAAAAACTTTTTGATTATAGTGTTTACGTTGGCACTTGTATCAAGTGGATATGGAGAAAATAGAATGAAAACTTATGCCTATGGAACTAAAGAGTTTACGGATTATATTCAGGATGCTTCCATAACGTTAGATGAAGCATGGAAGATTCAATTGGATTATAAAAAACAATCAATTAAGGATAAGCTTTCATTTCAGGTATATAAAACAAATGTAGTTGTTGATTTTATTGTCGATGGACACTATGTTTTCACCCTTGGTCATTTGAATAATAAGCAGTTAGAAGGATATTACTTAAGTGGCATTTGGGTTAATTGCAAAACAGGTAAAGTGTTTGAAAAAAGCATCGATCAAAAAGTTAGATCGAATGTGTCTTGGAGAAAACCATAAAATTGGTATTTTAGATTTGTGCTATGTAATACAAGATAATAAATTATGAAGATGTGACGTAATGTAAAATATGATAGGCTAAAAAACCTTTAAAACACCGATATTATAGGCTAAAACTCAAGGTTATTTATAAATGCCTGTAAAAAAACTCTAAAAAGTGTCCATATTGTTCAAGTTTAAATACTAAAAAGAATGGAAAATTAAGAGGCATTCAAAGGTACAAATGTACTGAATGTTGCAAACACTTTTCTTCAAAACGTAGACCAGAAAAGCTCCAATATATTATCTTCAAAGAGTACTTTTATCAGAAGCAAACCTTAGCTCAATTAGCAGCCAAATATCATCGTAGTATTCCATGGATCAGAAAGCAGATATTTGAGTATGAACCCGAGTTTGAACAAATCGAGCCAAGAGCTGTTACGATAGTGGCTGATGCTACATTCTTTGGACGGAAAAGAGATAAGCTTGGTGTACTCGTTTTTAAAGATGTCATAGATGATAAGATACTTATGTGGATGCATATTGACTCTGAAAAGCTAAAGTACTATAAGTTCCTGATGAAGACTCTTGAAGAGAGAGGCTTTACTATTCAAGGTGTAACTGTTGATGGTCGTAGAGGCCTGTTTACGGTCTTTGATAGCTATCCAGTACAAATGTGCCTCTTTCATCAATTGATGATTATCAAGCGATATCTTACTAAAAGTCCAAAGCTTCAACCTTCTAAGGATCTCAAAGCAATAACAAAAAGATTGACAACTACAACAGAGACTAGATTCGTCAATAAATTCAATGAATGGTACATCAATAACATAGACTTTATTAATGAAAAAACGATCAATCCTGAGACAGGAAAAGAAGAGTTTACACATCGAAGACTTGTTCAGGCTTTTCGTAGTTTGAACAAAAATCTACCATACCTATTTACCTATAAAAACAACCCTGATTTTATGATGCCTAATA
>JBFHUP010000244.1:0-3468 GCA_041589975.1 Sulfurimonadaceae bacterium
AAAGCTTTTGAAGCCTTAAGCCTCTTACCACATATTTACCTCTAAAGAAGCGGTCTTGTTGAAGTGTTCTGGCTCCAAGTGGGGACCGAGGGTTGTGAAAAAAATTTCTTTAGCGATAAATATGAGATAAAAAGCCAAGCTAACATATCAGGCCTCGCATCCTGCGGGACATTGTGCACAATCTCCGCAGCTTTTAATTGTTTTGCTGTACTCTTTGGACACAGAAGCGAGATTACGCTTGGCACACACGACGGGAATACCCATCTTTTTGGCCTCTTTTTTATATTTTTTCATCGCGTTATGATTGAGGTAGTTGGTCAGCATGACGACACAGCCTGTTTTCTGCGGGATGTTTTTTGCACATGAACTCGATTTTTTTCGCATATCCCAGTGGGTGATAGAGTCAGCACCAAGGCTTTGTAAGAGATCCTTGATGGGAGATACATTATCGGCACCTAATAATAAAATAGACATGGTTGACTCCTTAATGATATTGAATATCAAAATAATAATAGAGCAGAGCTTAGATTATACTTAAAATGATATTCATTATCAAATAAAAGCTCTTATCTAGCTTCATTAGGATGGATGATTACGGTAGTTTTTCTGTTTCTATGTTTTGAGCGGAACGTTACTTGGGTCTAAAAAGCCCATCGATTTGTTTAATGGGCTGAAAAATTTTTAACTTCGTAGAGTTTGAACTTCATCCAGACCTGTTTACAAAACTTGCCACCCATCTCATGCCCTTCAGTGGCAAGTTGGGCAGCATAGGAGAGATCTTTGTAGATACCATCTCCTGAAGCATAACGGTTGGCTAAGATACATTTGGCATCAGCATGCCCGGCATCACTTGCTCGAGTGAGCCATTTGATCGATTGTTCCACATCGGCATCGACACCCCATCCTTTGAGATAGGATACCCCGATATTATAGGATGCTTTAGTGTCACCCTGCTTGGCTGCTTCTTCATAAAGTGATGCTGCTTTACTTAGGTTTTTTTTGACCCCTTTGCCTAAGGCATAAAGGGTGCCTAAGTTACGTATCGCATTGAGATTACCCAGTTTACTAGCTTCCACATAGAGTCTGACGGCTTCAGGAACATCACGTACTCGCATATCCCCAAAAAGAAGCATATCAGCCAGACGGCTCATCGAAAGGGCATCGCCTTGATCCACAGCAACACGGTACCATCGTACCGCTTCATAGAAGTTTTGATAAACCCCCTCCCCTTTTTCATACATTTGTCCCAGTATGGCTGAGGCATCTTTGTGATTTTCACGTGCTGCGACTTTAAGCCAGGAAACTGCCTTATCATAGTCGACCTCTGTAGCAAAGCCGTCACGGTAAAAGGTTCCGAGTTTATAGGCGTCTTCGATGTTGCCATCTTCTGCAGATTTTTTGACACGATCAAATTCGGCATACTGAATAGCCAGTTCAAAGGGGTCACGAAGCCCGCTGCGGCGTGCATCATCAGTCCAAAAGGGTATCTGCTTGGACTGAGCGTAGAGTTGGGCTAGCAGAGAGAGGATGAGTAGAAAGTGTTTCAACTCCTAGCCTCTTATTGACATCCCACACATTCCATACTGCGGTCCTGAGTATCTGCAACGGCTTCAGGCGATTGACTTCTAAGATAATAAGTTGATTTCAGACCATATTTCCAGGCGGATGTATAGATCTCGTTAAGGTACTTGCCGCTCGCTTTATCCAGTGAGACAAAGATATTAACCGATTGACCCTGATCCAGCCATTTTTGGCGAATAGCAGCCGCTTTAATGATATTTACTTGATCTACCTCATAAGCTGATTGGTAATAAGCCCACGTATCTGGGTTTAGATTTGGTGCGACAACTGGGATCAGGCCTGAAAGATTCTCTTCAAACCATTTACGTTTGTAGATCGGTTCAATGGTTTGAGTGGTACCTACAAGAATAGAGATCGATGAAGTCGGTGCAACAGCCATAAGATAACCGTTTCTCATACCATCTTTTTGTACTTTAGCTCGAAGTGCATCCCAATCATAAGAGTTGCCAAACAGACCGCCACGATCAACCAGTTTAGCGACCTCCGGGTTCGCATGATCCATAGGCATGATACCCTGGGACCATTTAGAACCTTCAAATTCCGGATAGCTTCCTTTTTCTAACGCGATGTCAGAAGAGGCTTTAATAGCGTTGTAAGAGATGTTTTCCATCACTTCATCGACTTTGTCGAAGTGCTCTTGTGTTCCCCAAGCAAGACCCGCTTCAGCAAGCATCTGAGCCTCACCCATGACACCAAGACCAACGGCACGAGATTTTTGGTTGGTCTTTTTCACTTTTTCTACAGGATAGAAGTTGAGATCGATGACATTATCAAGCATACGCATCGCTGTTGGGATAACACGTTCAATATCCTCTTTTGTGTGAATACGAGATAGATTGACTGATGCCAGATTACATACAGCTGTATCTCCATCCACCTTCTCTTTTTCAACGATAAAGATCTGCTTACCTTCGATACTGTCTAGGGCTGTGATATGTTTGGCTTTTTTCGTTACACCACTATCGACCGTTACCATCTCCTCTTCTTCATAAGAGATCGTTGTTTCATCATTAAACTTGATCAAGATCTTATAGTGATTTGGTTTGGTGTTTTGGAAGATCTCTGTACAGAGATTTGATGAACGGATGATTCCTGTATGACCATTTGGATTGGCACGGTTGGCTGTATCTTTAAAGGTCAAGAACGGGCTACCGCTTTCGAAGTAGGATGTTAGTACTTTTTTCCACAGCTCTTTGGCTTTCACTATTTCACGTACAACGGTCTCATCATTTTCCAATTCGAGATAACGTTTCTCAAAGGCTTGGCCATGAAGATCAGAAAGCTCACCACACTCTAGGGGATCAAAAAGGGTCCAGATCGCATCTTCTTGGACACGTTTCATAAAAATATCATTGATCCACAGTGCAGGGAAAAGGTCATGAGCTCTACGACGCTCTTCCCCCGAGTTCTTTTTAAGGTCTAAGAAACTGTTGATATCGATATGCCATGGTTCGATATAAACAGCGATGGCACCTTTACGAGTTCCAAGTTGATCAACCGCAATGGCAATGTCGTTGGTGATCTTAAGAAATGGTACGGTACCACCTGCTGCATTGTTGTGACCATTGATCGAAGAACCCATACCACGAACCTGATTCCAGTCCCAACCGATACCACCACCAAATTTAGAAAGCATCGCCATCTCTTTATAGGCATCAAAGATACCTTCGATGTTATCAGGCGTAGATCCAATATAGCAAGAGCTTAGCTGGTGACGTGTTGTACGAGCATTAGATAGTGTCGGTGTTGCAGCCATTACTTCAAATTTAGAAAGGATGTCGTAGAACTGTTTTGCCCAGTACTGACGGTTCTCTTCATTTTGAGCCAAGAACATAGCAATACCCATAAACATCTGTTGAGGAAGCTCTATTGGGTTACCTTTAGGGT
>JBFHUP010000245.1:0-3434 GCA_041589975.1 Sulfurimonadaceae bacterium
CTTTATTGCTCCGGTTATCTCCAATGTAACGACACAAGCATACAGCACCAAAGCGGATGCGATTGAGCGTTTAGTCGATCAATTGGTCGCTCCGGTTAAATATAAGCAGTCGATTCTGGGTATTGCCAATGATGTTGATATCGCTATCGAATTTGGAAACGGCAAGGTACTTGCGGGTCTGAATAAGCGTATCAATAAAGAGATGACTACCTATAATATCTCTGATATGGCAAGCCTAGAAACTGTTATAGCTGAATTAGCATAATATCATGAAAATCACACTCGCTCAGATTGCACCAAAGCTCTCTTTGGATAATATGGATATGCATTTGGAACTTATCCAAAAGCATCAATCTGAAAGTGATGTGATTGTCTTCCCTGAACTCTCTTTACATGGCTATTTATTACAAGATAAAGTGTATGAAAATGCCTATACCATCGATGCCATTCAACCACTCATAGAAGCTTCCAAAAATGTGGATCTTGTCGTGGGGATGGCTTTAAAAGAGAACAAAGCAATCTATAACGCAGGTCTCTATCTCAGTGGCGGCAAAGTGTGTCACGTCCATTGTAAAAATCATCTTCCTAATTACGGTATGTTTGAAGAGGCTCGATACTTTTTTAAAGGTAAAGAGACTGAGATGTTTGATACGGCTATGGGTGCGTCGATGGTTGTTGTGTGCGAAGATTTATGGCGGGCACAAATCATAGCTCGTATTGCGGAATTAAAACCAAAATATCTTTATGTTTTGGCTAACTCACCGGCAAGAGACTTTAGTGATGAGGGTTTATTGATTGAATCCAAATGGCAGAGTGTTTTAAAGAGCACCGCGTTACTCGCAGGCACGACGGTCGTTTTTGTCAATCGTGTTGGTTTTGAGGATGGTATTGGTTTTTGGGGTGGGTCAGCGATATTTGCACCTGATACGACACGGTTGCATCAGTGTGCCTATTTTGAACAAGAAGTGGTGACCTTAGATGTATCTCAATCACTTTTTGATGCCAATCGTATGATTATGAAACACGGATAATATTTAAAAGGAAAAACATGAAAATTGCTATTATGGGTGCTATGCCGGAAGAGATCGCTCCACTACTGGAAAAAGTGGGTGATCATACCAGTGAAAGCTATGCGGGTAACACCTATTATCAAGCTCACTACGCAGGGCATGATCTGGTCATTGCTTACTCAAAGATCGGAAAAGTTTTCTCAACACTGACAGCGACAACCTTGATAGAGAAGTACGGCTGCGAGAAGTTACTTTTTTCAGGTGTGGCAGGAGCTATTAATCCAGAACTGCATATCGGAGATTTGATTGTTGCTGATAAATTGTGTCAGCATGATCTGGATATTACTGCGTTTGGTCATCCACACGGTTTCGTTCCGGAAGGTTCTGTCTTTGTGGAATCAGACAAAGCCCTTAATGCCATCGCTGTTGATGTGGCTAAAGAGTTAGGTCTAAAACTTTTGACAGGAACCATTGCCACCGGTGATCAGTTTATCCATGATAAAGCTAAAAACGAGTGGATCGGTGAGACTTTTAAAGCTGATGCCCTAGAGATGGAAGGGGGTTCGGTCGCTGTGGTTTGCAACGCCTTAGAAGTTCCTTTTTTTATTCTTAGAGCTATCTCTGATGCTGCAGATATGGATGCCAGTTTCTCTTTTGATGAGTTTTTAGAAACGGCAGCGGTTAATTCTGCAAATTTTGTCATAAAGATGGTAGAAAAGCTGTAATTTGTCACGAGAAATGGTTAAAAAAGTCAACATCAGTAAAAAGATACTTAAAGCTGTCGGCAAGACCAATTATGAATTTGGTCTAATTGAAGAGGGTGACAAGGTGCTGTTAGGACTAAGTGGCGGTAAGGATTCGCTCTCTTTGGCTCACATACTTAAAGAGCAGCAGCGTCGCACACCTTTTGACTTTGAATTTGAAGCGGTGACCATTTCCTATGGTATGGGCGAAGGGGAAGACTATACGGCTTTAGCTGAACATTGCAAAGAGTATGGTATCCAACATCATGTGCATAAGACAGAAATTTATGAGCTTTCTCATGATAAAATGCGTGATAACTCTTCAGCGTGCAGCTTTTTCTCGCGTATGCGTAGAGGAGCACTTTATACCTATGCGATAGAAAACGGCTTTAATAAACTCGCTTTGGGGCATCACATGGATGATGCAGCCGAAAGCTATTTTATGAATCTGTTTTATAATGGAGCGATGCGAAGTCTGGCACCCATTTATAAAGCAGACAGAGGCTTAACGGTTATTCGGCCCCTGATCCAAGTTCGTGAAAGACAACTCATCGCTTGGGCTCATGAAAATGAGATGACGGTGATCGGTGATGAGATGTGCCCGGGTCTCAGACTTGATGCCAAGATGCCGCATGCCAGAGAGAAGATGAAGTCGATGCTGTACAAGATGGAGCAGGAGTTTCCCGATCTGTTTACTTCGATGAAGGCAGCATTTAGAAACATCCATGATGATACCTTTTTTGATGTAAGTCGTCATAAAAAATAGAAGGATAAGCGATGACAAATATACTCATAGTGGAAGATAATCAGGTTTACGCTAAGAGTATGGCTCAGGCTGTATCAGAGCAGTTCGATATGGCTGTTGAGATATGTTCTACAGCAGCACAGGCTCGTCAAGCTTTATCTGAAAATAGCTTTGACCTTTGTGTCGTCGATCTTATTTTACCTGATAGTGATGGCTCTTTTATTAAAGAGATCTGTGAAGAACAAAATGTTATTGTTTCGACATCTTTTGAAGATGAAGCTACACGCACTCGCATTACCTCACTAAATATTATCGATTATATTATCAAATCAGATTCAATAGGCTTTTCCTATCTGATCAATATCATCCGTCGACTTATAGCCAACAAACATATGAATGTCTTAGTTGTAGAGGACTCAAAAACGATGCAAAACCATATTAGTTCTTTGTTAAAGCTTTTGCATCTTAACCCATTCACAGCAGATGACGGGGCTGAGGGTCTGAAACTTCTGGATGAAAAATCTGGTCAGTTTGATCTGATCTTGACAGATTACGAGATGCCCAATATGGATGGATTGGCGTTTTTAAAAGAGGTGAGAAAACGGCATACCATCGATGATCTTCCTGTTTTAGTGCTCTCATCTGTCGGTAGAGATGCGACGATTGCACGATTTTTAAAAGCAGGGGCCAATGACTATATCACGAAACCTTTTTCCAAAGAGGAGTTTATCTGTCGTATCAATCTTTCCTTAAATAATGTAGAACTGCTCAACCGAATCAAGCATAAAGCTTCATTTGATTTTTTGACCAAGTTGCATAACCGTGCCTATTTGGATGAGCGTATGGAAAGCTTAAGCGAAGTGGCTAAAAAGCATGGTTCGTTAGCTGCTATTGACATTGACTATTTTAAAAAGATCAATGATATTTATGGGCACC
>JBFHUP010000246.1:0-3426 GCA_041589975.1 Sulfurimonadaceae bacterium
CATTAAGTTTTTCTAGGATCTTTTCTGCTTTTCCATAACGTCCCGCTTTAATCCATTTTAACGCACCCTCTAAAGCTTTAGCGTTTTGATCTGTTGTATCAAACTCAATTTTTTCAATCAACTCAACATCGATATAAACATACTGTGGAGCAAGTTTTTTGACAAAGGAAACCGCAAGTTCGCCTGAAAGCTGTTCAATACCCTGCTGCTTGCTTGGCAGTGCTCTGGAATCATCACGACAATGTTTATAAGTTTTTGTATTGTTAATTGAGTCGGCAAAAATAATGCTACCGCGTCTAACATCCACAATTTTAATACTGGCACCCAAACCAATCACACGTTTTTTACACCATACATTAATGGTATACATCGTCTCTAAAGGCTTAAGAGGATTTCTATATCTCGTACGTGTCTCTGTAAAACTGGTATCTGAAGAGCTTGTTGATGTAATTTCACCTGAGATAAGTGCCTGAGCTCCTACAAGCTTACCGATCTGAACTGCCGTATCTTCATTTAAAAGACCTGAGGATTGTAAACGCTGCTCTTTGATAACTTTGCCGATCGCTTTTCTGTCAACCGTTGTAAAATAAGGTTTACCGTCAATAATCTGCTTGGTAAGTTGTGTTTCGATCTTACTTCCCAGACCCACATAATAATCTTTTTTAAAGTCCGTTACCGCAATTTTTTTATTGTCTGCCATCGCTCCAACTTCAGCCGGCTCTAAAACTTTCATCGTAACCTTTTGCACACAACCCGTTGTCATAACGGCGGCCAGTCCCAATGCCAGTAGTAATTTTGTATTCATTCCATCCCCTTTGAATTTTAAAGATCATCTATTCTACTTCTAAACAAATAAAACATATCTGAATAATAGCTCTTTTTAATGACATAATTGGTTATTTCTGATTAAAATGTCACAAAAACATGAGAGGAAGCAAGATGTTATGCGGAATCGATGAAGCGGGTCGGGGTCCCATCGCCGGACCGCTTATGATCGCAGGGGCTGTCATCAAAAAACCGATAGAGGGATTGGCGGATTCAAAAAAGCTCTCAGAAAAAAAACGTGATGCACTCTTTGAGACTCTTAAAAGCTGCTGTGATTATCATGTAGTGCGTTTTACGGCCCAGCAGATTGATGATATCGGGCTATCCCAGCTTATGGCTCAGGCACTTAAAGAGATCATGGACAAACTTAAAGCAGATGCGTATCTTTTTGACGGCAACAGCACTTTTGGGGTTAAGGGCCTGCAAACGATGATTAAAGCGGATGACACTATTGAAGCCGTTAAAGCAGCCTCTATCATAGCGAAGGTAACGCACGATCAGGAGATGTATGAGCTGGATGCCCTAGTGCCTGAATATGGGTTTAAGTCCCACAAAGGGTATGGGACCAAAGCCCACATCGAAGCGATCAAAAAGCATGGCTACAGTGCATACCACCGCCGATCTTACAAGGTCAAAGCCTTAGAATCGACGCTTTTTGACTAATTGCCTTTCAGCTTTTTTTTGACATTTAAGACATAACTGAAAACCTCGTTAAGCATCAACGAAAGCTCTTCGATCGGAATACCGAGCTTTCGGGAGATCAGTTCGATCTTTTTGTAGTTGCCATGTTCGATGACCAGAGCAATTTTCAGCATCTTTCCAAGCTCCCCTTCGCCTTGCAATAAGGCATTTTTAACGGCATCTGAAAAAGATCCCTGCTCTATAATATCACGCATCGGGATCTTAAAAATCGCATCGGCCAGAGACAAAAGTCCTACCATATGAGCCTGTGACTCATACTCCTTGCGTTTAAGCAATCCGCACAAAAGTTCCATCATGCGGGCACGCATCAGTGAGGTATCGATAAGGGTCTGATTTGACTCCCCTTTTGTGGCAGAAAAGAGCGTCAAGGTGATCCATGAGATCAAGTTTTTACGTCCCAGAAGTGATACCGCTTGGGCGATCGTCTCGACCTCTTTTTTCGTGGAAAAGTTAGCTGAATTGATAAACTTTAAAAGCATCATGGAGACATCAGGTGCATAACGAATCATCTGAATCACTTCATCCAGATCCTCATCATTTTGCAGTTTAGTGAGAATCTGAACCAATGTGATCTTATCCGCAGTGAGCTTTTTACCCTTAAGAATCTCAGCCTTTTCAAAGAAAAAGCCCATAAAGTAAGTAAAGCCCAGACGCTTACACATCTCAAAACCCTGCTTGGTTTCGACTTTGGTGGCCATCAGTTTGATACCGATTTTTTTAATCAGTCGTTCATGTTTATACAAGACATCAAAGTCAAGCTTACGCACATTAAATACCAGCATCGTAAAACGGGCAAGAAACTCTTCGCCTCGCTTTAAAATCACTTCATCCACCAACTTATGGGAAAGCGTAAATTCATACCCTTTATCCATCAGTTCTTCAATCACTTTAGAGACTTTGACAGAAAAGTGTGTCGTTTCTGCCAGCTCAAAGATCAGATGCTGGGAGGGCAAGATACCCAGATCTGTCTTGATTATTGTTTGGTCATCTACTTTTAAAATACCTTTTTTTCCATCAAGCGTTGCATCCATATGAAAACTGTGCATCAACTCCGATATCGCTGTAGAATAACCTGCAGCAGCATCTTTAAAGGGTATTTTACGAGCATTGCTTCGTCTAAAAAGCAGGGAGTAGAGTACAGTTTTTTCAGCTGTATCCACAACGGGCTGTCGACCTAAGAAAGCAAATTCCAAGTAGGGTCCTTTATAATTTAAAATAATACAGTTTCTATTATAATGAAATAATATTAAGCAAACCTCAATCTAAGTTCGGGCCCTTTTACCTCTTTTTTGTACGTTTCCATCACGTTTTTGCCTAAAGCCGTTCACTTTTTTATAATCACTTCGTTGACGTAAAAAACAGCTGTGACAGATATTGTACTCATAATCCATCGGTAAGGCTTTAGAGCAGGTTCGACACTTTTTAAGAAACTCTCCCCGTTTCAATGAGGCTTCGATAAAGTCATTGAGTCTGACACGGTTTTGCAAGGCAAGCTGGACATCAATAAAGACATCTTCAAAACGGTAGGCAAGCCACAAATACAGTGATATCTCTTTGATACGATCTTCCACTTCCAAAAGACGATTTTCGGTATCGGCAAAGGCCGGTAGGCTGTCAAGTACCAGATAAGGGACTTTGCCTTTGGTAACAAAATCATTAAGATAACGTTCAAACTGTTCGAGAATATAGTCTGAGCGTCCCACAGGAGCTGTAGCAAAGACAAACTTATCTCTTAAACTCATATCAAACCGATCAATGATCTGTGAAACCGCCTGCAGGCTCTCAAAATCTCCTGCTTTGAAAGGGCCGTCAAACTCCATATGTTTGACAAAAAAACCAAAAATCTTTTCAAGATTGTCTGTTTGCAAGATAGAGGCTACCAGCTTGATATGTTCAAAA
>JBFHUP010000247.1:0-3421 GCA_041589975.1 Sulfurimonadaceae bacterium
CTGGAACGTTTCAGCAGTGAACTCTTTAAAAAGCTGGATGAGATGGTTGAGCAGGATAGCGAAGCTTAAAGCTTACAAGATCTCATGTAAGTGGTTGGCATCCTTCATTTTTTGATTCAAATCTTTCCATGAAGCGTTTTGAATCTGCTCTTTGAGCTTTTGAAGTTCAAGTTCAAAGATCTCTATGGTTTCAATGACATTGTCAGCATTTTGTTTAAAAATGTCTTCCCACATATGCGGCGAACTTTTGGCTAATCGACTCATATCTTTAAATCCACCGGCTGCAAGATTTAAAATACTTTTTGTATCTTCATGTGACAATACGGTGTTTGCCAGTGCAAAACTTAGAGCATGCGGTAGGTGAGAGATGTAAGCGACATGCTGGTCATGATCGATACTGTTCATGGTCACAATCCGCATATTGATCTCCTCAAAAAGTTTATAGGCTGTTTGTACTTGGTGGGTACCGCTATTTTCTAAGTCACAAAGCACAACAACTTTATTGGTATACAAAGATGCAAAAGCAGCTGAAGGACCAAATTTTTCGGTACCAGTCATGGGGTGGGCTGCCACAAAATTTTGGCGAATCGTTTGCGGAACATTGGAGACAATTTTGGCTTTGGTACTACCAAAATCGATGACGGTTGTCTCTTTAGAGAGTTTTTCAAAGCTTTGCAGACATGAGATAATACCTTCTACAGGAATGGTAAGAATAATAATGTCAGATGATTGAATGGTGTCAAAGTCTACAATTTTATCCACCAATTCAAGTTCTAGAGCCTCTTGTTGATGGTGTTCATTATGGTCTAAGCCCCAAATTTCGGTAACAAAAGAGACATTTTTTAAAGCCAGGCCAAGAGAACCACCCATAAGTCCTAAGCCTATAATTCCAACATTCATCTTTGTACCTTTAAAATTTCTCATTTTAGAAATTTTATCACTGCTGACTTTAATCAATATTAATCCATGAGATGTTAAAATGGCGTTTTCTTAGACTTTTTAAGTGTTGCACAAGAAGTCTATTTACCTTTGCTTGGTATAATTCAGCAATTTTACATTACAAGGCCACTTTTATTTTATGAAATATCTACTTTCTCTTTTTCTATTGATCACGTTACTTTCGGCTGAGCAGATTTCCTCAATTATCTTTAAAGGCTTGGTCCATCTCTCTTCGGATGTGGCCACAACCATGCTGGATGTCAAAGTGGGAAGTGAACTGGATGAAGAGAAACTAAATCAGGGTATTAAAAAGCTTTTTGCTCAGGGTTATTTTGAATCGATTGAAGTACATAATGATGCAGGAGCTTTGGTCATAAGCTGTAAAGAAAAAGCTTTGATTTCCAAGGTCAAAGTTAATGGCTTTAAAGAGTCTGATACTGAAAAGCAAGCTGAGATTGTCCAACTCAAAAAAGGTACGATGTTTGATGAAAAAAAGCTTGAAGCTGCCAAACAAAGAATCATGGCTTATTTGGAAGCAGATGGAGCTGTTGACTCAGTAGTAGAAACAGAAGTGACACAGCTGGCTAACGGAAGTGTTGAAGTGGAGTTTTATGTCAGCCAAGGTAAAGAGATAACCATTACAAAGCTGTTGCTTGAAGGTGCCGACAAAATTGATACGGAAAAACTAACCGATATCATGGCCAATAATGAAGCCCAAAGTTTTGGATGGTGGTTCGGCCGTCATAATGGAGAACTAAAACTACCAGAACTCAAACTGGATCCTTTGCGTATGGCAGATGTCTACCGTCAAAACGGTTTTTTGGACATTGAAGTCAAACCGCCGCTGTTACGTGTAGACTTCAACAGTTTTAATGCACAGCTAAGTTATCAGATCAATGAGGGTATTCAGTATAAAGTTAACAAGGTTGACTTTTCGGGTAATGGCGAAGTTGTCAGTGATGAGATGATTAAAAAGCAGATCAAACTTAAAAGCGGTGAGATCTTTGATATCGGAATCGTGCGTAAAGATATGGACCGTATCAAGGATACCATTACCAGTAAGGGGTATGCTTATGCCAAAGTCAACCCTCTTTTACCCAGAGATAAAGCAAAAGAGACCGTTGATGTTAATTATCAGATTATCCCCGGTGAAAAGGTTTACATCCGCGATGTTATCATTGTAGGAAATGATAGAACGCTTGATAGAGTCATCCGTCGCGATGTCTATTTGGCACCGGGTGATCTCTATTCGGGTGCGGATCTGAAACAGTCACGAAATGCTTTACAACGTACCGGTAACTTTGAAAAAGCTACAATCGAAGAAAAAAGAGTATCAGCCAATCAGATGGATATTATCGTACATGTCAAAGAGGCACCGACGGGTAATATCCAAGTGGGTGGGGGTTACGGAGACTATAATGGTCTGTCGTTTGATGCCTCAGTAAGTGATAAAAATATCTTTGGTTCCGGTATCAATGCAGGGATCAAGTTTCAGACATCGAAGTTTACCAAAGCGGCATCACTGAACTTTAGTAATCCACGTCTTAATGATAGTGATTACAGTGGTTCTATGAGCTTTTTTAATCGTGAATTTGAACTGGAAAACACCTATCGAACCAGCAGTAGCGGTGTCGCTTTTAGTGTCGGTAAACGTCTGACGCGAACACTCTCGGCCAATGTAGGATACAGCTTTTCAGCAACATCTTTTCCTTTTATCAGTCCGGATGCCAATCTTACAGCAGAACAGACTCAAGAGTATGAAAAAAGTTCCGTGACCATGGGTCTGAATTTTAATAATACAGATGACTTTTATGTCCCTCGAACGGGTATGCAAATCTCAAATTACATTGAGGTAGCAGGTTTAGGAGCCAAGGCAAAATTTGTCAAAGACAACTTTAGCTTTGCAGCTTTTCAAGGGTTGGAACCTTATATCAACTATGACATGATTGTACGTTATAAAGCCAAAGTACGCTGGATTCAAGATCACGGATTTGTGCCATTGGATCAGCACTTTTTTATGGGTGGTTTGGGTACGGTCAGAGGGTATGACCAATTCTCATTTCCAGCTTACAACGAAAGTGGTACCGCACGATCTTATTATGCTAAAAAGATGTTGACCAACTCCTTGGAACTGAGTCTTCCGATGGTGAGTGCCGCAAAGCTTCGTTTTGCACTCTTTTTTGATTATGGATTTATCGGAGAGAATGAGTTTAGCGAGGAAGAGCGTGGTGGTTATGGTGGACAGATCGAGTGGTTTTCACCACTGGGACCGATTGCTCTGATTTTTGGACGTCCTTATAACAACAAAGAGGGCGATCGTTTGAACAACTTTGAGTTTTCTATTGGACGACCGTTTTAATAATACGTAATCGTGGCAAAGCCACGCTTCCTACGCTAACGCTGAGTTTGCTTCAGCAGCAGGCTCACGTGCAGTGAACCGCACTTAGACGGTTGGACATCAATGCTTTGTTTCAATTGTCTA
>JBFHUP010000248.1:0-3421 GCA_041589975.1 Sulfurimonadaceae bacterium
CCCAAGATGGTAATAGACGTGTATTTGAATCAGATACCAATACAACGGCTGATTACGACAGAAAACGTTCAGGTATCGGTGCCACTTATTATAAAGATGGGTTACGCTTAGAAGCGGAGTATTCAAAAGCTGAGGGTATGATCTTTACAGGGGCCAAAGAGACCAATGCTTTAGAAGATGTCGAAGAGTGGAAAGTCGGATTTGCACCGGGGCCAGACAATGAAGCCAAAGGCTACTATCTGAATGCTCAATATGAAATTCTTCCTAAGAAATTTGAAGTATTTGCACGACATGATGTTCTGGATCGCCTCCCAAACAGTGTCAAAGGGCAAAGAGTCTTTACAACCAACACTCTAGGTTGTTCGTATCGATTCAAAGGTCCTACAAGAATTGATCTGAATTATCTCATGAGAGACCTCGAAGCTCCAGGAGATTCATCAACGAATGTACAAAAAGTTGTCAATTCCATGGACGACCGTATCGCAATACAGTTTACAGCGGCATTTTAAGGAGTAGTATCATGAAATATTTTTTTAAATCAGCACAATATTTAGCGACACTCTTGGTCGCTGTCATGCTTTTTGTAGGTCAAACGCCATTAAAGGCATCCGATGATGATGTCATCAAAGTCGTCTATCCTTTAGATTTTCCTGATGTCAAACGGGTGCACTTTATGCTCAATACACTCAACAATTTGGTCAAACATTATCAGGAGAATTTAATCGATTATGAAATCCATGTCGTTGCTTATGGACCGGGACTTCAATATCTGATGAAATCCGATAAAGGTTCAGGTTTTGTACTTAAGCCTTATATCTATAACGGTGGTCCTGCAGGCAATGGAACAGCAGGACGCTTAGCTAGCTTAAAACAGCTTGCGGGGGATAATATCATTTTTTCTGTCTGTAAAAATACTATGAAGAAAAAGAGTGTTACCGATGATATGCTGGTCGATTATGCTGTAACAACACCTGCCGGTGTTATTAAAGTGATTGATCTACAGCGTGAAGGTGCAGCTCTGGTTAAAATACAATAGCCTATCGTTATCAGAGCCAAGCAATTGATTGGCTCTGTTGGTGTCACGAAACTCCGACATGACTGTGAAAGAGTTTTCCGTATTTGCGATGCAATCTTTATAATCTATGATAAAATACTTTATCATGTGTTATCAAGATGAACTTCATAAAGGTCGATCATGAAAGCTGTTCTACTTTTTTTTAGTCTGACTTTTAGTATGCTTACTGCTGCGGAAGTTACCTGCGAAACTGTCCAATCCAGTATCAAAAAAATTCGTTGTAAATATATGGCTTTAGCCCAAGATACCACCCGAAAAGTAACCTTTAACTGGATATCTCCTGACAATGAAGCAGATAACCGTATGAAAGTACATACCATTCCCCCGGGTCATATCTCTGTCTATGACTTTCGCTATTTTGCAGGACGATCAGAAGGGAAATGGACCATCAGTGTCATGGAAAACAGTGATCAGACAACAGTATCTACAGAATATATTAAAGATAGTAATGAAGAAGTGGTTCCTGAAACATCGGACCCTATTCTAAAAGGTCGTTAAACACAATAAGAAAAAATGAGGAATTAAAAGCACCAAGGGTGCGTGAGCCCTCTGCTGAAGAGAACTTAGCGTTAGCGTAGCCAAAGGGGCTTGCACCACACTTACGCTTTAGCGACGGTGGTGTCGGCATTTAGTGCCAGATGCTCCTTTGGTGTATTAAATAAATAAAACCTATTTTTTAGCAGTAGCTTGAGGCACGACCATCATATTGTAATAACGCCCCTCAAATTTTGGAGCCATCTCCATCGTACCGATATCTTCGACCATCGGCCATACACGTAAAAGGACCTCTTTACCTGCTTCAGGGTGAGCCATCTCACGACCACGTAAAAATACACGAAATTTTACATGTTTACCCGCAGCTAAAAACTCGCGAGCATGTTTCACTTTATAGTTGATATCATTATCCGCGATCTTAACTGAAAGTTTGATCTCTTTGACTTCGATCTTGATCTGATTTTTACGCTGCTCTTTGAGCTTCTTTTCTTGTTGGTATTTGAACTTCCCGTAGTCCATGATCTTGACTACAGGTGGTTTGGCATTTGGAGCAATAAGAACTAAGTCAAGGCCCATTTCATCGGCCATTGCCTGAGCTTCGTCTGATGACATGATACCGTGTTGTTCGGTACCGCCTTGACCATCTTCACTACTACAGCGAACTTCGCTGAACTGAATATCCTCATTTAAAAGTGTGTTGTCTTTTTTCTTACTACTCAAAACTGAACCTCATTCATTTTACCCTTTATCATTGTTATAAATTCATCTAGTGGCAGATTATACTGCTCTCTAGTACGTCGATCACGTACGGCAACCGTACGATTCTCAGCCTCTTCATCACCCAGTACGATCAGCATCGGTACTTTTGCTTTTTCCGCAGTACGGATACGTTTATTGAGAGAATCATTCTTCCCGTAAATTTCACTATCCGCATCGATGTCTAAAAGCATATCGGCAATTTCTTTTGCATATGTATGATGCGTATCCGCGATTGGGACGATCGCTACCTGAGTCGGAGCGACGAACATCGGAAACTCACCCGCATAGTGTTCTGTTAATATACCGATAAATCTCTCAAACGAACCTAAAATGGCACGGTGGATCATTACAGGCTGTATTTTATCGTTTTCAGCACCATTATACTCTAATTCGAACCGTTGTGGAAGGTTAAAATCGAGCTGAATCGTACCACACTGCCACTCACGTCCGATAGCATCGGTGATCTTGATATCAATCTTTGGACCATAAAATGCCCCGCCGCCCTCATCAATCGTGTAAGGAAGTTTGTTTGTCTCCATCGCATTTTTAAGTGCCTGTTCTGACTTCTCCCATACCGCATCATCACCGACAGCTTTTTCCGGTTTGGTTGATACCATCATCTTGTATTCAAATTCAAAACTTTTCATAATACGATCAACAAAGTCAACGACTTCGATAATCTGCTCTTCGATCTGATCCGTTGTACAGAAGATATGAGCATCATCTTGGGTAAATTCTCTTACACGAAACAGTCCGTGAAGTGCCCCTGTCATCTCATGACGGTGCACCACGCCATACTCAAAATATTTAAGCGGCAGGTCTTTATAAGAGTGAAGGTCATCTTCATACACTTTGATGTGCCCTACACAGTTCATCGGTTTAACACCAAACTCATGCTCATCGATGTTGGTGAAATACATGTTTTCACCATAGTTTTGATAATGTCCTGATACTTTCCACAGATCACTACGAAGCATCTCCGGACCACGAACCGGCTCATAACCGCGTTTACGGTGAGCTTTAAACAAAAGACCTTCTAAACGGGAACGAAGACGTCCACCAGCTGGAAGCCAGATCGGAAAACCTGCACCC
>JBFHUP010000249.1:0-3399 GCA_041589975.1 Sulfurimonadaceae bacterium
CACGAGGATTTGAACCCCGGGCCTGCTGATTACAAATCAGCTGCTCTAGCCAACTGAGCTATTCCCGCAGGCTAATGGTGGTGAGACCAGGAGTCGAACCTGGGAACCCAAAGGGAGCAGATTTACAGTCTGCCGTCGTTGGCCACTTGACTATCTCACCACAAAGTTTGTTATATTAATTCTGGTACTAACGCTGCAATTATTTAAAATTTAGTGGTGCCGACACGAGGATTTGAACCCCGGGCCTGCTGATTACAAATCAGCTGCTCTAGCCAACTGAGCTATGTCGGCAGCGTTTTAAATAATTGAGCCCGAATTATATCGTCTAAAGCTTTTGATGTCAAGATAATTGTGAAGAAATTTTGTAATTTATTTTGGATGAAATTAGGGAAGGTTTTTGGTTTAAAAAATAAGTCTTTGAAAGTCGTGAACGATGATAGCGTGCTTGAGTTTTGGAATTGCCATAAGCTCTTCTTTGATGATCTCTTCACCGCTCTCTTTGATATGGTTGATATAGATCTCAACATCTTTGGTCAATTTTTCAACCTCCTCACCTAAAAGCTTGGGTGTTAGATGTTTACTCTCTTTGGCTAAACCATCCAAAGCTGAAGGGAAAGAACACTCCACGAGTATGGTCTTAATATCATCTCTGCTGTTAACAATCTCCCATATCGTGTCGCTTTTATAGGTATCGGCTGTGATCAGCAAGCTTCTTTCGTCTTTGCTAAAGATATAACCGCAACTGGGGACCGTGTGATTGGTTGCAAAAGGCTCCATAAACTCACCTTCGCCAATCTCATAACGTTTGCCTATCTCTATGGGCACATACTCCATGGCATAGTAGTCTGAATCCACGAGTTTAATACGGCTGAAATCAGGCCAGATCAGTTCATTAAAAATATGTTTTTGTAATATCTTGATCGTCTCCGGTAGAGCTGCGATTTTAAGTGGCTTTTTGCGTTCCTCAAAGTAGCAATCTAACACAAAAGCGATATCTACGATATGATCAAGATGGGAGTGTGTTAGCCAGATCGTGTCCAGATCAACACAATCATGCTTCAAACCCTTGATAAGGTTGCCGGCATCCATAACATGGTAATCATTCAGAGCTATACAGGTTGTTTCACTATTTTCACCTTTGGTTCCAAAAGCTCCTAGCACAGTTACTTTTGTCATTGTATAGCCCTCCTTTATAAAATAAAATTCATTGTACCATAAAGTGGTAAGCAACGTTTATTTTGTTGTAAAAGTTGTAACACAAACCTCTTCGCCATTGGTAACACACTCTAAATAGTGTTCCATTTTTTCTCTAAAAAGATCTGATACCGGATCATTGTACTGTTTAGCCAAAGCATCAAAACCGTCACGTGCTTTTTCAAAATCTTCAGATTCACATAAAGCTCGTACAGTTCCAAAAGCTTTTTGGAGTTCACGGTTTCGCTCATTATCCTCCATCAGTTCGTACAGAACAACAGCCTCTTCTTTGCCTTTAACTTTGACCGCTTCAAGTTTACGGCATAAAAATGTATCATCCAGCTGATTGTAGGTAAATTCTGTAATCAAAATCGACGTACGATAGTTTTTATTTAACCCCTCAACACGTGAGGCCAGATTCACCCCATCCCCGATGACGGTATAGTTAAAACGGTCATTACTTCCCATATTGCCCACAATCACTTCATCCGTATTCAGTCCAATACCTATCTCAATAGCAGGCTTGCCCTCTTTTTCAAGCTCTGCATTAAGAAGCTTTAGGTGCTGCATCATCTCCAAAGAAGCTTTGCACGCTTTTTTAGCATGATGTTCCACATCCAAGGGAGCATTAAAAAAGGCCATAATCGCATCACCAATATATTTATCCAACATACCCTCATTTTCTCTGACAATATGAGCCATCGGTGTAAAATAACGGTTTAAGAGTTTGACCAGTTCTTCCGGTGTCATCTTCTCTGAAAAGGAAGTAAACCCTCTGATATCAGAAAAGAAGATCGTCATCTCTTTGGTCTCACCATGAAGCGTTAAGAGTTCCGGTGTATTTTTAAGCTTTTTAAGCAGTATCGGCGAGAGATAAGAGGAGAAGGCTCCTTGAATAAACTTCGCCTCCTCTTCTTGATTCATAAAAGCATAGGTTTCGCCAAGAAGCAAAGAACCCAATAAGAAAAAGAGCGGATAAAAAGTCTCAAACCAGATATTAAAATAGATATACAAAATCTTGGTCATCACTATAAAAACCACAACAATAACCGTATAGATCAAACCTCTCGTAATAATCTTTTTAACAAAACCATGTAAAACAATCGGCAAAAAGAGAAAAATGATAGCTAAAATCAATACACCATTATCATAAGGCTCTAACAGATCATCTTGCAGAAAGTTAGAGATAAAAGTGTAGTGTAATATCGGACCCGGTATGGCCCCTATCGGCGTGGCCCGCACATCCTCAACGCCTGCTTCGGTGATACCCAAAATCACATACTTATCTTTAAGTTCCGCAGGATCAATGGCTCCTTGAAGCAGATCATAAAAAGAGAGTTTTTTATAATTCTCTAGCGGATAGTAGTTTAAACGGGTAAACCCTTTATCATTTAAAAAGATCTCTTTACCGTTAATCGCTACAGAACTTTCACTCTTTTTATCAATGGGCTTATCCAATCCCAGGCGTAGACTTTGCGTCCCCAGCGTCGGATAAAAAAGTTCTCGATATTTAAAAGCAATAGGATAGTTACGCATGAGATGGTCCCCATCTCTAATCGTAGAAAAGGCAGCCTGCAGTGTACATCCTTGACTGACATCTTCGATATTGACTTCCAAAAACTCCCCGTAGGCAAATTTGAAATTTTTGGCTGTCAAATCTGTTGTCTCTTCTGAGTCCGCCAATAAAGCATCAAACTCCTCATCTGTCAAATCCTGTGTTGCTCTTTCACGCAAGAAAAACCCACAGACACTCTTGACCCCTCCAATCGCTTCACCCAAGGCAAGATCAGAGGCTTCATTGGTTGGTTCTGAAAAGACCATATCAAAGATAACTACTTTGGCTTGTGTCAGATAACTTAAACCTTTAGCCACCACAGAACGATCCCAAGGCCATCGACCGATCTTATTAACACTACGTTCATCAATCGCTATAAAAACAATATCTTCATGCGGTTTTTTATCATGAAATTTAAAGTTTATATCATCAAAACGAAGTGAGAAGTCATGAAAAGGGGAGACCTCATACTTCCAAATAGAAAGCAGTACCGCTCCCAATAAAAGGGTAAGAAGAAAGTGTTTTGTTTGACTAGGTTTCATCAGAAATCAGAAAATGGATCTTCTTTGGATTTCATATCTTTTCCCATCTCTTCAAGTTCATTAGAAATTGCATTAAACTGGGCATCATTCATAAACTGCTTAAACATG
>JBFHUP010000250.1:0-3377 GCA_041589975.1 Sulfurimonadaceae bacterium
ATTCGTCCCAACTCCATATAGGTGAGCATTTAAAGCTGCTATATTGGTATTGATTCTAAAACCCATTATTAATCCTTTAAAAGGGTGTTGCAAATTTAAATTTAAGGGATAAAAGCAAAAGGTGTTCCAAAAAAAAAATCCAAATTTTCTATAAACTGCCTAAATTCGGCCACTTTTATGTATAATGGGTTATTAAAAAAATTTATAACTTTGAGAGAGTCATCATGTTTCGCAAACTTTTTCTATCACTATTGCTTATACTAACTTACACTCAGGCAGCTACAACAAAACAACTTACTATTGGCATTGGGTGGAAACAGCCAGAAGCTGATTTGGTACAAAAAAACCTTGAACTCATCTTTGCCAATACCGACATTGAACTCAAAACCCAAATTCTTCCCAACAAACGCTCCATCTTTAATGCCAATTCTGGCATCATAGATGGGGATGCCACCCGTATTTGGCATATAAATAAGTTCTATCCCAACCTTGTCAGAATCCCCGTCGAAACACACAAACTTTACCTCAACGCTATCTCTACAGAACTGTTTGATATCACCAAATTTTCTGATTTAAAAGGGTTACGTGTAGGTGTTATTCGAGGTATGAAGATTGCTGAAGTTAAAGCAAAAGAGGCACAACTCAAAGAAATTGTCCATGGTACCAACTATACCAATCTCTTTAAAATGTTACTCGCAAAACGTCTTGATGTTATCGTAGCGGATGCGAGCAGCATACTTATCAAATCACATCAAACTACCCAAGGATCACTCTATTTTTATGAAAAACCCTTACTCGAGCTCCCTTTGTATGTCCATCTTAATAAGAAACATCAAGGTCTCATTCCTATGTTAGAACAATCCGCACTCAAGTATTCTGAACGCATAACCCTTTCTATTACTGCCTATTACCAAAATCTGAAAAAGAAGGCTCATAGTTCTATAAAATTTATTCAGGAGTAAATCAAACAACGTAATGAGTAAACTCCTTTTTAGAAACTATTTCCAAACCAAAAAAATCTCTTTAAAGCTTGTTGTATGGACACTGCTTTTTAGTGCTATGATCACCTTGATTATTACCATGATTCAACTCTATATGGACTACAAAAATGGTCTTAAATCCATAGAGTCACAATTTACCCTCATTGAAAAGAGTTATAAGCCCCTCCTTACTGAAAGTATCTGGGTTCTTGATTCCACGCAAATCAACCTACAGCTTAACAGCTTACTGCATCTTCCTGATATTGAGTATGCTAAAGTTGATTTTACAGATGGAACCTTCTTGGAAGTTGGCAACACTGCTTTAAGGTTAAAACAGGAACGCCGTTTTGATCTGCACTACCACCATCACAATCAAACGACGCCTATCGGAGCTCTTCTTGTGCATGCCGATCTTAATAATCTCTACACCTACCTTAAAAATAAAGTCATCGTGATACTTTTATCGCAAGGGATTAAAACCTTTATTGTCTCATTTTTTATTCTCTTTTTGATGCAAAGATTGGTAACCCGCCATCTCTCAAAAATTGCCAATTACCTGCTTCATTTAGATAGTACCAGACTCGATTCTCATTTAACACTATCCAAAGAAAGATCTACACCCCCCGATGAGCTTGATCAGGTTACGATTGCCATTAACAACATGCAAGATATACTCAAGAACTCCTTTGAATCCTTAAGCAGCGAACTCTCGCGAAATGAAGAGATAACCCAATACCTTCAAACAAGTGAAAACAATCTTCAGGAGGCTCAAAAAATAGCAAAACTTGGTTGCTGGGAGTGGAATGAAGAGACGCAAAAGCTTCAAGGCTCCATAGAGTTTTTTAGAATTTTAGAACAAGAGACAACCGAGGATCTCTTTCTGGGAGAGAAAGATTTCACTTGTCTGATGGAACGATTCCCTAAAGCCCAATTTCTCAAAAAACTTAATCATCAAGATTTTTCAGCACTGCAAAACAATAAGATCTACCCGCTGCACAATATTGACGGATCGGTAACCTATATTAAAAACCATTTTCAAAAAATCGAATCAGAAAACGGACAAAAAAAGTATATCGGAACCATCCAAGATATCACACAAGAGTATCTAATAACGATGCAAAACAAAGAGCTTTTATCGAGTATGCAGCAAAGCCCTATCAATATCCTTATTTGTAATAACCAAGGCATCATTGAATATATCAATGCTAAAGCTTTACAAACCTTTGCACTGCAACATGATGATGTTATCGGTCAACCGCTTACTGTTTTAGGAGAAGACAATATTGATTACAGCGAGGTATTCGCACAGGTTCTGCAAACGGGTATCTGGCAACAAGAAGTACACAAAAAAGATAGACACGATAAGCTTCTTATATTTGAAACGCTCATTACACCTATTACAAACAGTTCAAACAGTGAAGTTAAATTTTCTATCTGGAAAGAGGATATTACACAGAAAAAAGGACTTGAAGAGAAACTACTTATTCAAAGTAAACATGCCCAAATGGGTGAAATGATCTCAATGATAGCCCACCAGTGGCGTCAACCTCTATCTAATATCACAACCATGATGAGCAATGCCAGAGTCAAAGATGAGCTTGATATTTTACAAAAAGAGGATCTTGAGAAATTGGTCTCGGATGTGCAAAAGCAGATTAAGTATCTTACGACAACCATCAACGACTTTAGAAACTTTTTTAAACCCAATAAAGAGATGGAACACTTTTTTGTCTCTGATATCATCTCAAATATCCATTTGATTTTAGGCACACTGATTACCGAAAACGACATCACTCTGACACACAGTGAGCTTGAAAAAATATCTATCTACTCTTACAAGGGTGAACTGCTGCAAGTCGTTATAAATTTAGTTAAAAACAGTATTGATGCTTTTATGGAGCATACGATTGCTGATCCAACCATAACCATTAACCACAAGTTAAAAGAGGATAGCTTTGTGTTAAGCCTGACAGATAATGCAGGAGGTATTCCTAAAGATATTCTAGATAATATATTTGTCCCTTACTTCTCAACCAAAGAACAAAGAAACGGTACCGGTCTGGGTCTGTATATGTCTAAGATCATTATAGAAAAACATATGTTTGGAAAACTGGACGTAGTTTCAGAAAATGGGACAACAACATTTCAGATTATTTTGCCGCTATCGATTGTAGAACAAAAAGCGTAAAATGATTTTAATTCAAATAAAGTAGCTAAGCGAATAGTAAAAAAAAAGGGGGGGGCAGACCCCTAAAGTATAAAGTGATTAAACTATCACTTGTACTTTAGAAAACACACTTCCAATTAAACTTAACAGAACGACAAGCGATGCGTAAAATATTACATTTACTCTTGATTTCCAGTTTTTAGATAATGCGAAATGAAACATAGCAATAA
>JBFHUP010000251.1:0-3373 GCA_041589975.1 Sulfurimonadaceae bacterium
CTTGAAATTTTCGGGGTTGGTGTTTTCCACTGATGCCCTTGACCCCGTCATGCTTCATCAAGTGGTAACACTGTGATGTGAATAAACGGTTAATAACGAATTCTTATTTTCATTACATTGCTTTTGTGATACACTAGTCCTTATGCAACATTATCGAAATATTTTTTTCTTTTTGGGTATTTTGTTATATTTTTTGCTTTTTAGCGGTTACATTGTCTACAGCTATAGTGAAAAAAAAGATGAGATTATTAAAAACGTTGATAAAGAGCTCTATTATGCTGCCATCAACCTTCCTTTACTGCTTCCAGAAGGCTTTCATCATAAAGCCATGAAACCTCAAGACTACACAAAAAAAGAGAGTCTTCAACACATTAAAAAATTATCTCAATTTGTTGCCACGACACGATTGCAGTATCTTTATGCTTTGATTGAAAAAGAGGGAAAATTTTATTTTACTGCTTCAAGTGCTACACCAAAAGAGCTTGAGTCAGGTAAGGATTTGAGTGACTATTTTAACTGCTACGAAGAAGCAGACGGCCGCTATGCCAAAGTAATGCAAACCGGACACCCTGATTATTCCAATTTAAAAGATCATTGGGGTGAGTTTCGGACATTGTCGATGAAACTTATAGCAGAAGATGGTACACCTTACATCATCGGAGCAGATATCAATCTGGATTTTCTGGATGATGCATTTAATGAAGCGTGGGGATCACTATTACTTTTTATTTTTCCGATCATCATCTTGATGCTTATTTACCTCTTTGTAGGGGTCTATTTTCATCTTCGCCTTGAAAAAATCGTGCGAAATCGTACGAGAGAGATCGAGTTGTACAATCTGACTGACACGCTTACCGGTCTTCCAAACCGTAAATCCTTAGAACAAGATATCAAACAAAACAGTCATATACACCTGGCGGTTATGAATGTAGATGGTTTCCAAGTCGTTAATGATCTGTATGGTAATTTAGTTGGTGATCAGCTGATAGAGGATATGACTCGGGCTTTAGGCTTTTTTATCAAAGATGAAAACCTTAAACTCTACAAACTGCATGCAGATGAGTTTGCATTTGCTACAACGAAAGAGATGCGGCAGTTTGATTTTTTACTCCTAATAGAGCGAATTATTGCTCAGCTTGAAGAGAAGGTTTTTTCTATTGACGGTAACAGTATGAGTGTCGTTGTGAGTGTGGGAGCAGCCAGTATGGTGGATTCACCGCTTATTAATGCTACAATTGCTTTAAAAGAGGCGAGAAAACTTCATAAGAAGATCTATTTATATGAATCCCATCTGGACGTAGCGGCAGAAGTGGCACGTAATCAAGAGGTCATTGCACAAATCCATGATGCGATCAAACATGAAAGAATTTTTCCCTATTTCCAACCTATTTACTCTATCGAAAGTGCTTCGATTGTAAAGTATGAGTCACTTATGCGTATGGAGTTAAGTGATGGATCAATTGTAGCTCCCGGTTATTTTTTGGAGATTTCACATCAGGCAAAACTTTACCCTAAACTCTCATTGATTATGCTGGAAGCTATTTTAGAACGGGCAGAGTCTCATCCTGAGATGAGTTTTAGCTTTAACCTCTCTGCTATAGATATTGAAGATATTGTTATGGCAGAGTATATTTTACGCACCTTAAAAAGTTCGCCTGTTGCTAAGCAGCTTACTTTGGAGATCTTAGAAACAGAAGGTTTTCATTCTTATAAAACCTTAGCGATGTTTATTGCCGAAGTAAAAAGTTACGGTGTTACGGTTGCGATTGATGATTTTGGAAGCGGATATTCAAATTTTGCCGAAATTGTAGAACTGAATGTCGATTATCTTAAAATTGATGGTTCTTTGGTTAAGCAAATTACGACCGATTCTCATTATGAACATATTATTATGGCCATTATCAAATTTGCCAAGAGTTTGGGACTTCAGACGATTGCAGAGTTTGTCGAGGATGAAGTGTTAGCCAATAAACTTATAGAGATGGGTGTTGATATGCTGCAAGGGTACTATATCGGCCGACCGGCTGAACGGTGTGAACAACAAACTTTTTAAGGGAAGAGATGGGCTATTTTTTAACAGTAGATGCAGGAACAGGCAGTGGCAGAGCGGTGATCTTTGATACCAATGGCAGGCAAGTCAGTATCGCTCAACAGGAGTGGGAGCATTTAAGTGTCGATGGTGTACCGAACTCTATGGATTTTGATTATGTCAAAAACTGGGGTATTGTAGCAAACTGTATCAAAGAGGCCATTGTTAAAGCTGGTATCAAAGGCAGTGAGATCTTAGCTGTTACAGCGACAAGTATGCGTGAAGGGATTGTGCTTTACGATAAAGAGGGCGAAGAGCTTTTTGCCGTAGCCAATGTTGATGCCAGAGCCGATAAAGAGGTTAAAGAACTTAACAGCAAATTTCCTGATGCCGAAAAGCGTTTTTATGATCAAAGCGGACAGACCTTTGCCTTGGGAGCACTGCCTCGTATCATGTGGGTCAAAAAGAATCTTCCGAAGGTCTATGAGAAGGTAGCTGCCGTTAATATGATCTCAGACTGGGTACTTACCAAACTTTCAAATGTGATTGCCACTGACCCGTCCAATGGCGGAACGACAGGCGTTTTTTCGCTTGAAAAGCGTCAATGGGTGCCTGAGATGGCTAAAGAGGTGGGTATCAAAGATGATATTTTTCCGGCGGTTTTTGAACCGGGTGAGATCATCGGTGAAGTAACATCAAAGGCAGCAGATCAAACAGGGCTCGCTGCAGGTACACCTGTCGTGATGGGTGGGGGTGATGTCCAGCTCGGTTCAGCAGGGCTTGGTGTCGTTAAACCCAATGATGTTGCGATTTTAGGGGGCACCTTCTGGCAACAGTTGGTTAATATGAATGAGACCAAGATCGATCCCCATATGAATATCCGTATCAATCCTCATGTCATCGAAGGTATCTCCCAAGCAGAGGGGATCACCTTTTTTTCAGGTCTGATTATGCGATGGTTTCGCGATGGGCTGGCTCGATATGAAAAGGAGCAAGCTGCTATTGAGGGGATCGACCCCTATGCCTATTTAGAACGTATAGCTCAAGAAGTACCTGTCGGATCTCACGGTATCATGCCTATCTATTCTGATACGATGAAGTATGGCAAATGGTACCATGCCGCTCCATCGTTTCTGAATCTTTCCATTGATCCTAATGTTGCCAATATCGCTTCGATGTTCAGGTCTTTGGAGGAAAATGCAGCCATTGTTTCGATGTTGAACCTCGAAGCAATCTTTAAATTTACAGGTGTTCAGACTGATACGATCACTTTTGCCGGGGGTGCTAGTAAAGGGCCGCTGTGGAGTCAGATCTTGGCAGATGTGACTGGTAAAGAGATCAAGA
>JBFHUP010000252.1:0-3373 GCA_041589975.1 Sulfurimonadaceae bacterium
AGGCTCAGCTCAACCATCCCTAGATGGTCTCTTTTTTGAAAGCAAGACAGGATCTAATACACTGATGATTATTTTACATGGTCGAGGCGATTCAGCTGAAGGTTTTCGTTTTTTCCCACAAGAACTTGGCTTGGAAGATTTTAACTATCTGCTTCTTAATGCCCCTAATGAATATTATACAGGTTACTCATGGTATGACCTGCCGCCTAATCAACTGCAAGGTATTCACAGCTCGACTGAGCTTTTAACCCAAACTCTGGATGCCTTATTTACCGATCGTTTTTCCCCTGAAAACACTTTTTTATTTGGATTTTCTCAAGGTTCGCTGCTAACCTTTGAGTTTGGGGCCCGTTATCATAAAGCTCTTGCAGGCTACATAGCTATCAGTGGATATATCTATGATGCATCCAAACTTTTAGAAGAGATGAATCCGGATGTCAATCAAGGCAATTGGCTGTGCACCCATGGATTTGAAGATGAAGTGCTGCCTTATGCCACCAGTGAAAGTCAGATCAAAATACTTCAAGATGGTGGTTTTCATATCGATTTTAGAAACTACCACAAGACCCACACCATGAATATCCAAGAGATTCATGATATCAAGACATGGATCGAAAAACGCCTTTAAGTGGCAAAACGGTAAAAATATCGCATCCCGATCTTACCCATCTGCTCATGAAATGCTAAATAGTAGGTCGTTTTTTTATCTTTGGATGCAACAACTTCTACATCATCTCCAAAATAGTGTTCTAACAAGGCTAAAGCATGATCTGTGTCTGTATCAACACTATCTTTTGCTACTACGATAATAAAGGGCTTTGCTCCCAGATCACGGTTCTCTTTATTGGCCCGCATCGCATCACGAAGCAAGGTTTCAACCGACCACTGCTTATTGGCATTATGTTTTAGATCATTATCGATAAAACGCTCACTGCAATCACTGCTTTTAAAAGATTCTACTGCAATCATCGCTTCAATATGCTCGGCAGTAAAAAGCCTTTTCCAAAAATCATTGGGACGTTTCGCAATAAATGTTAATTTTTCTTCATCCCTAGAAAGAGCTACCAAATCCATCGTTCGAACCTCTTGTGAGGGTATTTTGCTTTGTAAATCACCCCTTAACAGTGTCGTACTTGATGCTTTTTTATCATGCTTTAAGGCAGTGGGATAGTAGGCTGCAAACTGTATGGGTTGATCTGTCTGTAAAGATACCATTTGCTCAATCAGTGACTCTTTTTGATGGGTGTCACATCGCTGTAACAGCTCTTTGAGTTGATCAACTATCACTTGCATACTGCTGCCTTTAAAACTTTTTATGCATCTTAACACTCTTAATTTAAAGTTGCACCTTCATAAAAATTTATCTTATTTTTATGAGAGACTATTTCAGTTTTTATCACTCATCTAAACCTTTTTTTTAGCTTGCGTACGCTATAATCGCGAAACTAGATAAGGACAAAGCATGACAAAATATATTTTTATTACAGGTGGGGTACTTAGTTCATTAGGTAAAGGTATTACTGCAGCTAGTATTGCAACACTTTTAAAACACTCGGGTAAAAAAGTCAGCATGCTAAAAATTGATCCTTATATCAACATCGATCCGGGCACCATGAGTCCGCTAGAACATGGTGAGGTCTTTGTCACCGAAGACGGGGCCGAAACCGATCTCGATCTGGGTAACTATGAGCGTTTTTTAGATACGGCATTTTATAAAAAGTCCAACTTTACAACCGGTCAAGTCTACCAAAGCGTTATCGATAAAGAGCGTAAAGGGGGTTATCTGGGTCAGACTATCCAAGTCGTTCCGCATATCGTAGATAACATCGTAGAGCGTATCGAAAAAGCAGGTGAAGAACATGATATCCTGGTTGTTGAACTTGGTGGTACCGTGGGAGATATTGAAGGCCTGCCATTTTTAGAGGCCATCCGTCAGATGAAACATGATCTGGAAGAGTTTCAGACCTACTTTATCCACGTGACACTCATTCCTTATATCAAAGTAGCGGGTGAGCTTAAGACCAAACCGACGCAGCACTCCGTCCAAGAACTCAGACGTATCGGTATTACACCGCAATTGATCGTTGCCCGTTCAGAACAAGAGCTTCCAAAAGCTCTGAAACGTAAACTGGCATTGGCTTGTGACGTAAAATCTGACAGCGTTATCGAAGCACTGGATGCCCAAAGCGTCTATCAAGTGCCGCTTAATTTTCTCAAACAAGATATCCTCAAACCGATCTCAAGCGGCTTGAAACTTGAAGAACTGACACCCAACATGGAAGAGTGGGATAGTCTGGTTAAAAAGATCATCGCTCCGAAACATGAAGTCACGATCGCTTTTGTCGGCAAATATCTTGAACTCAAAGAGTCTTACAAATCACTTATCGAAGCTCTCATTCACTCAGGGGCCCATCTCGATACGAAAGTAAAGATCGAGTGGGTAGACAGCGAAAAACTTCCTGAAAAGGGTACAGGCATCTTGGATGACGTGGACGGTATCCTTGTAGCAGGTGGTTTTGGCGAGCGTGGCGTTGAAGGCAAGATCCAATCAATCCAATACGCAAGAGAGAACAAAATCCCTTATCTTGGTATCTGTTTAGGTATGCAGTTGGCCATCATTGAGTTTGCCCGCAATGTCTTAGGACTTGAAGATGCCAACTCAACTGAGTTTAATACGGACACCAAAAACCCGCTAATCTATCTGATTGATAACTTTATCGATCAATCAGGAAACAAGCAACTTCGAACCCATACAAGCGGTATGGGCGGTACCATGCGTCTGGGTGCCTATCCATGTGAGACTAAGGCTGGTTCACATCTACGTACTGCTTATGGCGGTGCCAGAAAAATTTCAGAACGTCACCGACACCGCTATGAAGCCAACCCAAAATATCGGGAGGCCTTAGAAAAAGCGGGCATGTTTGTCACCGGTGAATCTGAAGGGCTTATTGATGCTGTAGAGATTAAAAGCCACCCATGGTTCTTAGGCGTACAGTTTCATCCGGAATTTAGCTCCCGTCTTCAGACGCCAAATCCGTCAGTATTGGCCTTTGTCAATGCATCCATTCAAGCGACCAGTAAATAAAAGATCATGCCGCAATCTACGATCACCTTTGAAGAGATCGAATCCACGCTTTTTTCCCGTTTCGAGGGAAGATTTCATAAACTTTCCGATATCCCTGACCCTGCTCTTTTAAAAGATGGCGAAAAAGCTGCCAAACGGATAGCCTACGCCATCCAAAACAATCAACATATCACACTTGTAGGTGATTATGATGTTGATGGGGTCACCTCTACGGCTATTATGATCGATTTTTTCAGACTCATCAACTATCCCCTGACAGCTATCATACCCAACCGCTTTACAGATGGC
>JBFHUP010000253.1:0-3358 GCA_041589975.1 Sulfurimonadaceae bacterium
GAAGATCCGGTGCGGTTGGATCAAATCCCGCTTTGACAGTATACTCTGTTCCATCTTCATAAAATTTTGTGACAAGTTTTTCGATACGTTCCATATCAATAATCTCTGCACATCCACGCTGAATCTCTCTAAGGGCTTCGTTTTTCATTACTCTGTCAATTCCAATTAATTAATTTTTATATATATCATCTGCACATACAAATTCTACGATATGCGTCTTTTGTTCGATCTTTTTTCTTAAGCCCGATAAATCACTATCTTTGGTTGTAAAAGTAAGACTACAATACTGCATCTCATCCTCTTTTTTGTTACCTAACTCAATGGATAGAATATCGACCCCCATTTTAGCCAAAAATAGCAAAAATTTTGCCAAAGCTCCCTTACTATTTACCAGACTTGCGGTAAGTTGATACTTATATACTCGCTGGGCATTCCAGGCCACCAGAAGCATTTTCTCATCCTCTTCAATCTTAACCAACGCTGTATCACACATCTTGTGATGAATTTCTGCAACAGAACCCTTTTTAAAGGCGATGATCTCATCACCATTTTTGGGATGACAACAATATTTAAAGGTGACGTCATTGATATTTTGATGCGATTTAATCTTGAGATGTCCAATATCAAACTCTCTAATATTAAATTTTTTTCGTGACAAAAAGGAGCTGAAACGGTTATTTTCCCGCAACTGTTCCAAATAGACATGCACCACTTGATTCACATAAGACGCATCGACGGCTGCCTTATCAAAGCTGTTGACAAATTCAGAAGTCTCGAGCCAATCCATCATCTCTATTTTATCAATACCCAAAATGGTTGCCAAAATATTGACACCGACACTTAAATTGATCTCCTTGTTGCGAATATTGCAGTGGTGCGATAACGCATGCCGAGCCTTAGATGTCTTAACTGTATCAATCCAACTACAGCGAATACCTGGGCGATCACCGAGGTTAATAGAAACTATATCCCCATTTTTAAGCTCACTTAACAAGGTTCTGCGATCTTTATTAATCATGGCACTTTCTGCCTGATCTCCTATATCGGTATGAATGGCATACGCAAAATCTAATGCGACAGAACCCCGAGGCAGTGTAAAGCTCTCTCCCTTTGGTGAATAGACAACAATATCTTCACTAAAAAGATCTTTTTTTGCCAAATCCATAAAAAGTTCTACATCTTCACCCTGTTTAGAGAGTGTCGAAAGCCATTCGAGATTAATAGTATCTCCCCCTGTTTTATATTTCCAGTGAGCCGCAACACCAAGTTCCGCAGTATGGTGCATATCAAAGGTTCTTACCTGAACCTCTATAATACTGCGGTTATCAAAAACTGTCGTGTGAATAGTCTGATAGCCATTCTCTTTAGGTACTGAGATATAATCTTTAAAGCGTGACATCAGCGGTTTAAAATTGAGATGAATAAGACCCGTAACTTTATAGGCATCCAACGGCTCTTTCACAATGACCCTAACGGCTAAAAGGTCAAGGACTTCTTCAACACTGATCCCTTTTCTATGAAGTTTCAAATAGGTGGAGTAGTAGTGCTTAACCCGTCCAAAAAACTGAAAATCTTCATCCTTATAACCCTCTTGATGCATCAAAATGGTTACCTCTTTGATAAAATTATTAAGAATATCAAAAAAGTTCACTTCATGACTTTTCACAAAGGCATCAATCTCTTTGTAATCTTCGGGAAAAAGATACTTAAAACTGAGATCTTCCAACTCTCTTTTTAAAAGCGATACGCCCAGTCGGTGAGCAATTGGGGCATAAACAACCATAGTCTCTTCGGCAATACGTTTTTGCTTCTCTTCGGGTAAAGAGTCAAGGGTTAACATGTTGTGGGTTCGATCACACAGTTTGACAATCAGAACCCTGACATCCTTGGTTGAGGCTAAAAGGATTTTTCTAAAAGAGGGTGCCGATTTGGTTAACGCTCCCTCCTTATCTGAAGGCAGAAGTTGATGATCTCTGATCTCATCAATCTTAGTCAATCCATCGACCAGATGGGCTACATCCACACCAAATGCTTCTTGGACGGTAAATAAAGAGATGGTTGTATCTTCTACAACATCGTGTAGCAAAGCCGCAATAACCATGGCTGCATCATTACTGAGTTTCGCGACAAGAGTTGCAACAAGTATGGGGTGTATCACGTAGGGTTCACCGCTTTTACGGTATTGACCTTCATGAGCCTTTTTTGAAAGTGCAAGAGCATCTTCAAGTGTGGTCGAAGGTTCAATTTGTGTAAATAGAAGCTTCGAAGCTTCGTCAACACTTTTTACAGAAGCAAGTTCAGTGAGTAAGGCATCCACAAGATGATTATGGCTTACGAAAGCAAAATCTACAGAGTTGTAGTTTTATCTTCTACCATACCTTCAATCTTAATAGCTCCCTCTGCGATTTCCATTAATGCGAAATCTGAAGCTTTATAGCTTTTAGGGTCAATATTTAAAACAGTAGTAGCTCCAAGTTGAAGCTCTTTAGCACGTTTAGCCACAGCTAAAGCTAAAACATATCTATCACCACCAACAGTATCTAAGGCTTTTGCAGTAATTTGTTCTAATCTCATCATTTTCCTTTTAAAAAATTCTATTTAACAATACTACAGCGACTCATATCGCCTAGTATAATCTCTTTTAAGTTACCCTCAACAAACATGTCACATACAACAATCGGAAGGGCGTTATCTTTAGCTAAAGCAATCGATGTATCATCCATGACTTTAATATGATCATGTAGTGCTTGATCATAACTGAGTGTCTCAAGTTTAACCGCATCATCAAACTTGTTAGGATCTTTATCATAAACACCATCAACTTTAGTCGCTTTGATGATCATCTCAGCACCGATCTCAACTGCACGAAGTGTCGCTGCAGTATCCGTTGTAAAGAATGGATTACCCGTACCCGCAGAAAAGATCACAATACGGCCTTTCTCAAGGTGTCTTTTAGCACGGCGAACGATAAAGCTCTCACCGATCTGTTCCATCTTGATCGCTGATTGCATACGGACTTCTAAGCCCATGTATTCTAAAGCTTCCTGCATCGCTACCGCGTTGATAACGGTTGCAAGCATTCCCATATAGTCACCTGATGTACGTTTGATAATACCATCTTGAGCAGCTGTAACACCACGGATGATATTACCACCACCAATAACAATACCTACTTCAATCCCAGCTTCAATCAGATCTTTAATCTCATTAGCTATAAATTTTAAAATAGACGTATCAATACCATAACCATTCTCTCCAGCAAGTGCTTCACCGGAAAACTTCACTAAAACGCGTTTACGTGGCATTCAACCCCCTTTTCAAAATCCAGAGCATCTCCATTATAGAGATAATTTTATGC
>JBFHUP010000254.1:0-3331 GCA_041589975.1 Sulfurimonadaceae bacterium
AATGCCATACAGCCTTGAAGCTCTGGGAATCACCTTGGGAACACTTTTAGCTTACTTTGTTATAATTCCTTTTATAAAGAGTATAGGAGAGAGCAATGGAATGTGAATTTCCTACAGTCAATAGCAATAAAGATGAGATAAAAGCACTCTTTGGCAAAGTTAAAACAATTGCTGTACTGGGGCTTTCTCCTGATGCACAAAAGCCAAGTCACAGAGTGGCAAAGTATCTTCAGGAACAGGGTTTTACCATCGTTCCTATCTATCCAAAAGGGGATGAGATACTGGGTGAAAAAGTATACCGCTCGTTAGCGGAGATTCCTTTTGATGTCGATATGATAGATATATTCCGTAAGCCCAATGCACTACCGGCTATTGCCGATGCCGTGTTAGAACGTGGTGATATCAAGGTCTTTTGGGCACAAGAGGGCATTGTTCACAATGAAGCGGCCGAGAAAGTTAAAAAAGCAGGGTTGGACGTTGTTCAAAATAAATGTTCTATGATTGAACATATGGCCGTTAAAGGATAGGATTGATACCACTAAAAGAGATCGAACGTGCTGCACAATGTTTAAAAGGCGTTGCAGTTAAGACCCCCTTTGCTTATGCACCTGTTTTAAGTCAACGTTGCCAGACTAATGTTTATCTTAAAAAAGAGAACCTGCAAGTAACCGGTGCTTTTAAACTTCGTGGGGCGTTTAATCGTATGGCTAATCTTGATGAGAAGCAAAAAGCTTCAGGTATTGTAGCTGCAAGTGCGGGTAATCATGCTCAGGGTGTAGCGTATGCGGCCAAACATTTTCATATCGATGCGACGATCGTTATGCCGGAATCCACACCCTTAACCAAAGTAAGCGGTGTTTCTGAGTTTGGTGCCAAGGTGGTGCTGCATGGCGGAAGTTATGATGAAGCTTATGCTCATGCCAAGCGTTTAGAAAAAGAGCAAAACCTTACTTTTATTCACCCTTTTACAGATAAGGAAGTGATCGCAGGCCAAGGAACTGTAGCCTTGGAGATGTTAGAAGAGATAGATGATCTGACACATATTATTATCCCCATTGGGGGTGGCGGTCTTATTGGCGGTATGGCCAGTGTTTGTAAGCAGATTCGTCCCGAGATAAAAGTTATCGGTGTAGCTTCAGCCGGAGCCTTAGGCTTTTATGACTCTTTTCATGCCCGAAAAAATCAAGGCCCGAAACAGGTAAGAACCATTGCAGACGGTATTGCGGTAAGAGATACGGCAGAGGAGACGCTTCAACTGGCTTTAGAAACGGTAGATGATGTGGTTGCCGCAGATGATAAAGAGATCGCTTCGGCCATTCTTTTTTTATTGGAACGGCAAAAACTTTTAGTAGAGGGGGCCGGTGCTGTTGGCGTGGCTGCTTTGATGCACAACAAACTTGATCTGAAGCCGACAGATAAAGTCGGGGTACTGCTTTCTGGAGGCAATATTGATGTGACCATGCTTTCTGTTATCATTGAGAAAGGTTTGGTGAAATCAAACCGTAAGATGAAACTGCGTGTCACGCTTGTAGATAAGCCGGGATCGCTGATGCAACTTACTGAAGTGCTGGCAAAGACCAATGCCAATATTGTGCATATTGGTTATGACAGAACGGCAGCCAACCTTGAGTATGGGGATGCCCATGTCCGTATTGAGGTTGAAACCAAAGGTTTAGCCCACCAAGAAGAGATCCTAGAGAGTCTGCAAAAACATGGCTATATCAGCGAGCAGGTACACTAATGCCGCACAGTACCAATGTAAAAGAGGGTATATTTTTATTAAAATATTTACATGATGGTACATTGGCTCTGATGGATCAGAGCTCTACACTGCGTATCATTAATCCTGTGACACTGAAAACTGTTGGCGGTTTTAGAGCAAAGCTGCATCATGAACATCGGATCTTAAACATCGTTGATGTCTCAATGAGTGGTCAATATACATTAATCGGTATTCCTAAAAAGAGTAAGGCTGCTCTTTTTGTCAATGAAAATAAAAAACTCAAAGCCACCATTGGTATGCATAAAGGTGAGATTGAAGCGGTAGCGATTAGTGATGATGATCAGTATGTGGTTACAGGTGGGACAGATGGGCGAACTTTTATTTATATGGCTGATACGGCATCCCCGTTTATTGCCTTGCCGCCTAAAAAAGATTATATTACGACTATAAATTTCAGTGATGATTCCAAAATGGTTGCCTATGGAAGTTTTGATCGTTCGATTACGGTTAAAAATATTGGAACCATGAGTGATGAATTTTTTCTTTTGGGTCACAATGCCCCGGTGAAAAAACTTCTTTTTCTTTCCAAGCAGGAGCTTGTTTCGGTCGACAGAGATGGCGGTGTCATTGTTTGGGACCTACATACACGAAGGATTAAAAAACGGCTTCCTAAAATGCTTGAAGAGATACTTGCTATGGTACTGAGTGAAGATAAGCATTTTTTATTTGTCTCTACAATTTACGGCAATGTTGGCTTGTATGACATGAAAAGTTTAGAGTGTATAACCAATAGCTACATTAAAGTAGATGGTCGCGTTAATGCTTTGGCTGTTGATCCTAAAGAAAAGCTTCTTATCTATGGAACTCAAGAAGGGGAATTGGGTAGTTACTCTTTGGTTCAAGGGGAAGATGAGCTTGCAAAAAGTATTGCGGTCAAAGATTTTGAAAAAGCTTATACCTTGGTTTCGAAAAATGTTTTGCTGCGTTTTTCCGGCTTTTATCAGCAGCTTGATGAGGCTTGGAATACCGCACTGGATCAGGCTAAAAAACTTTTTGGTAAAGGGATGAATGAGGCGGCTTCAAAAGTGATGGAGCCTTTTAGTGAGATACCGGGTAAGCGTTCTTTGATAAAAAATTTCATTGCTGAGTTTGAAGATTTTAAAAAATTCAGACAATTGGTCAGTGAACAGAAGTATGCCTTGGCTTACTCGATGGTTGCCAATCACCCTTTGTTTGAAGAGACGCAAGAGTATATGGAGATGGAAACCGTTTGGGAACAGCAATTTCATAAAGCTAAAAAGTCGATCTTATCCAAAACAGGAGAGGAACAAGCCCGCGTAAAAGGCGTAACGAATGCGCCCCTGGTACCGGCCCGCACGTTGCCAATTCAGGGCCACAAGCAGAGGCACTACGACGACAGGAGCCTGTCTTAAAAGGAAGCCGGTGGCGTCCCCGGGATCATGTGCGTAGAATAGAGGAACAAGCTGTAGCAGTACCGGGAGGGATATCAATAAAAAAACCTTTTGAAAAGCGCTCTTCTCCCGCAGGGCAAACCAGACATTCATCAGTATGAAAAAAATCAAGGCCAGGCTGCTAAAAAAAGGCGTA
>JBFHUP010000255.1:0-3318 GCA_041589975.1 Sulfurimonadaceae bacterium
AGCATCCGCATCCCATAGTGGACGAATACTGTTAGACCACTGTTCGTAGATATCAAAAGAGGAAGGGTTTAGACTGGCTTTTAACATCACTTCGGCACTGCCGCCCGGGGAGAACTCCAGATTGATTTTTAGCTCTTTTTGGGCCTTAAGACGTATCTCTTCTTGCAGGGTTACATGTGTTCCCAAAACTTTTACCGTTGGATATTTGTTTCTGGCATGTAAAATATTGGGAAAGCCAAGTGTCGCAGCGGCAGCTACAGTAGCTGTGGTGCTTTTCTTTAAGAATTCTCTACGCGTAATTGTCTGCTTCATAGTAAACTCACTTTGATGGTTTTGTGATGCTAGATAGCTATGGATGAAATATATTTTATACAGTGTAGCATAAAAATGCTCGAGCAGTAGTGAAATAAATAAGTTTTTCTGATTTTTCGTTGAAGAAGTGGTTAATTATGAAAGGGTATTTTCACTGAAAATTTTTCTAAAGATCATGACCAATACATATATCATGCTGAGTTCAAAGAGTATGAAGATAAAGATCTTAATAACAGCTATTGCAAAAGAAAGTCCAATAAAAAAATTAATAAGAACATCAAAAACAGCAGATCCAAATCCAAACATAGCAACATATTTAATCTGTTCTTTTTTGATACTTTTAGAGGCCAGGGCTATATGAAAAAGGATAAAAAAACTCAAAGGCAAAACAAGAATATGCGGTGAAAAAGTCTTCATGATAGAGGGGAAGTTTTTGGGATTGATATAGTTAGCCTCATCTCCGGCATAATAAAGGTAAAGGTTTTCAATACTTAAACCGTAGTGCTTTAGATACAAAGCTACACCGGATAGTAGCAGCATCAGCATTAAGATCAAAAAGCCAACAATAGAGAGACTGTTGACGCTTTTTTTAATCATGATAGCTCCACATCTTTACGACTATCAAAAGCATAATCAAAAAAAGAGTCATATGCATTAATATGAATGAATAGTACCATGCCAAGGCATAAAAGTAGATACCGCTTAAAGCGGCAAATGGCGAAATAACTGCAATAACAATCAGTAAAAGCAGCACAGCAAGTATAACTTTCATAGCAGTTGAGTGTTTGTCAACACGCAGACCTAATGCGGCAACAATGAGAAATAGCATGCTGTGAAAAAAGAGATCAATATGTGTCATCTCAAGTAGAGATTCAAGAGCATAGGGTTCAATAAAATTATCTTGATCACCCAAAAGTGTTATGAAAACCGATTGCGGATCAAAACCAAAATTGAGTCCTTTGACATAGATATTGGAGATTAAAAACAGAGTTATCAAAGCCAATAAAAATGTGACCATGACTCTCAGGTGTTTATCTCTTTTTAGATCATTGTTTACAAAGAATTTCATTTTTTCAGGGCTACCTTGTAGATGGCTTGGGCAAGATTGGCTACATTAATAACGGCATTTGCAGAGAGTGTTGCACCGCTAATGTTATCGATATTGCCCTGTTCGTAATCATAGTGTTCACCTTTGTGTTCCTTGAATTGTTGCATCCATCGTTTGGACGGCAGATACTCTTTTGGTTCCCTAAAGGCAATGATCTCAATATCTTGCAACGCTCCTTGCGGTGTCATAATGTATAAAACAGCTGTTGTTTTACTTCTTACGACATGAGTTAACAAGATCCCGATTCCGACAGTTTTATCGTGCTCTTTGGCTATATAGATACGGTAAAGCTTTGATTTGAGTCGTGTTTTGGCAAGTTTTTGAACTTGGGCGTGTTGAGCTTTGGTAAGTATCATGCTTTTTTTAATCACGGTATCAGTTTTAAAGGTCTGCTTCATAGCGGTTTCGGGGGCGATGATCATGCCAAAGGCTATACTGAAACTCAGAAAAATTGATAGAATGTATTTCAAGAAGGTTCCTTTAAAGTGTCACTGGGATAAATAATTTGTGGAAGTATAACATGTCAGACAGAAGATAGCATGAAGATTCTGCAAACTATAGAGGCGAACCCCTATGTTTGAGAGACTGGACTTAGAAAAGGTAACCCACACCCAAAGAGAAACGGTCATCTTTTGTCTTGGTTGTTGCAGTTTTAACATCTTGGTCCATGTAGTCTGCTTTAAGTACCACTTGTTTATGTGGATAGTAGTTGAAACCAAATCCGATCGCTGTTGTTTCATCAACAGTGTTCGTGTCTTTAGTGCCTTGATTGTATCCTTCAGCAAACTCGTCATACTTTTCATAGTGAACAAAAGGAATCCATTTACCAAATTTCACACCAAGTGTAGCGTACATACCATTGGTTTTACTTGCTACCCTACCATTGTTGTTAGCAGAGATTTTGTCAGCACCATCTGTTTTAGTTTGTGCATAAAGTGCCGTAAAGTTAAATCGATTAGAATTATACAAAACGTGAGCCTCTGTAATTGTAATTTTAGCACCATTGATTGCTTCTACACCTTGATCAATATCTCCAGTAAATCCAGAAGCAATTAGCTGAAGTTCTTTGGTTGGTTTGTATGTCAAACGTGCTGAGTACGCAAAATCATCAGCTTGAGATTTGCTAGCACTTTGTCTCATTGTTCTGACGCTTGAAGAGTTGTTGTCAGAATCTTTATTTGTTCCATCTAATGAAGCCGTTGTGGCAAATTGATACTCAAAGTTACCTACTTTACCATAAACCATTGCTCCATTTTCATGCCAAGTTGACGGAATGATCTGTCTTTCAGTTTCTGGACGTGATACATTTAAAAAGAGTGTCGGTTCGTGACGTAAGTTGACATTACCTACAGGGATAATAAAGTTACCTGCTCTAAAGTTTAGTTGGTCATTTACAAGAAAGTCTACAGCAGCAAACTCAACTTTAACTTCATTGGCGTGTTCAAACTCGATTTCTGATTGAAACTTAACATTATCAGAAAAGTTGTAACCAAAATACATAATGGCACGGTAGTTATCTGTTATATCATCTCTGTTTTTTCCATTGGCAAAATTACCTTGGCGATTTATATAATCAGTATGACCATAACCACCAACAGAAACTTTTTCATCAGTCGTATAGATGCGTGATGCCGCATCACCCATACCAAAATAACTTGATAAAGCCTTATCTGTTTTAGATGCTTTTAAAGACTCTACTTCTTCAATAAGAGCATTAAGTTTTGCCTCGAGATCTGTATACTCAGATGCATATAGTGAGCCTGTAAGAGCAACGCTTGCCATAGAAAGAGCTAATAACTTTGTCATGATTCAACCTTTTTTATTTTTATTCTGATTAAATTTAAAAATCAATATCAATTTGATGGCGAAATGATATCGATTTTCATTTTTGATGTCAA
>JBFHUP010000256.1:0-3303 GCA_041589975.1 Sulfurimonadaceae bacterium
AGTTCCTAACATGAGTGCCAATGCTAAAGATATCGCAGAATAGGCATCAGGAATAAATCCACCAGGGGCCATGATACCTTCACCTTTAGGATGTGTTTCAATCGCCTTGACAAAAAGCTGTTCAAAGTTAAAATCAACCACATTAAGCACCATAATAGCCATAAAAGTGGCACCTGAAAGAAGTAAGAACGCTTTGATTATCTGAACCCATGTTGTAGCCAACATCCCACCAACTGTCACATACAGGATCATGAGTACGCCCACCAGCGTCACTGCGATTTCATAATCAAGTCCAAAAAGTACTTCGATCAGCTTACCCGAGCCCACCATTTGAGCGATAAGATAAAGTGAAACGGTGGCAATCGAACCTGAAGCTGCCAATACGCGGATCGGTTTTTGACGCAGGCGGTACGCTGTAACATCAGCAAAAGTAAATTTTCCCAGATTACGTAAAGGTTCCGCAATCAGAAACAAGATGATAGGCCATCCCACTAAAAATCCAATTGAGTAGATCAATCCATCAAACCCATTAAGATAGACAGCTGCAGAAATACCTAAAAAGGATGCAGCAGACATATAATCACCTGCAATAGCCAAGCCATTTTTAAATCCCGATATACCACCGCCTGCTGTATAAAAATCACTGGCCGATTTTGTCTGCTTACTCGCCCAATAGGTAATAGCTAAGGTAGCCGCAACAAACAGAAAAAACATAAAAATGGCTGAAAAATTCAGATCTTGCTTTACGATATCTTCTGTTGCAAACTGATCGGCCACAACCGCTGTCACTGTCATTAAAAGAGTTAAAAAATAACGTTTCATCTACAACTCCACCACATCTGCATGAATCTCTTTGATATAGGTGTCAAACTGCTTATTTGCAAAATAGACATAGACCCCGGTCATTAAAAATGAAAAAACAATAACAAAGATACCTAAAGGAATACCAATCGTAATAACACTATCTTTTGAGATGGTTTGAGCTAAAAACTCAGGATGAAAAGCAATCGTCAAAATAAAAGCAAAGTAGACACATAAGACTAAAACAGAGAGTATAAAAGCGAGTCTTTTACGCTCTTTTTGAAGCTGGGCAAATCGCGGATGATTTTTAATAGGTTGTATATATTTTTCTTGCATAAAGCATCCATATCAGATAAGATAAAATAAAGCGATATGGTAGTCTAATATTCATTAAAGTGCCGTGCTACGGGAAAATGATACTTTTTTTTGAAGCTTTAGCTAAGGTTTTAATGCACTAAAGAAACACCAAAAAGTACCCGAGTCGTCCGTACATTATAGCTTCCCAGAGACTCTCCATAACCATGAAAAGCTTGAAACAGCAGGGTCGTATTCCAACCATTTTCATCCAGACCTTTGACATACTCATTAAGATCTAAATGAAGTTGATAACGTAAGGCGTAAACCCCAGACAAGGAACCCTCTCTGTAAAGTAATTCGTGGTGCCCAAGATTCTCTTGATTGTATCGAACCTCAATCTCACCATTACCATAATAGTCAAAAAGATTAGCACTTCCGCCTGTGGCTTTAGCCTCACTTTGAAATAAAAAAGGCATCCATATTGTAAGTCGAACCGTAAAATCATTAATCTTAAAAATAGGTTCTATATAGTGGGTATCCCATTGTAGTGAACTAGCTTCAGGCTCACCATTGGATTCATGATTTAAAATGCCAAACTGAACATAAGGCATCCCTTCGCTGTCCGTTTGCAAACCATAAAATATCTCCGGACGATAATTGGTTTCACGCATCGGTGCAGAACCCGCATGGGTAGCCCATAATGTTTTTTGGGTATACGCCAAATAGAAGTTGCTATCAGCAAACACTTCATATTTGAAACTGAATTGAAATTTGCTTTCTCCTGAGTTATTGCGGTCACTATGATAAGCAGAAAAACCATAATAAATAGGTCGATAGGTAAAAAAGGCAAGCTCACCCTCACCTACCCGATCATAGGATTCCAAGGCCATGGCCACAGGAGCAAGTGTCAAGAAAAAACAGCTGATAAAAATAAGTTTTTTTAAAAATGACACAGCTGTTTCCCTATAGATGTAGTCTAATAAAAAAATATCGGTATAATGTCAAAAAAATTAAGGGAACATTCCCTAAAGGAAGAGAATGAGTTTAAAAATTTATGACTTAACTGATGAAGAAAAAGCATCTTACAAATATGCCAAAATGACAACATCCAAAGGCAATATTTGGTTAGAACTTTATACTGATGAAACACCCAACACTGTTGCTAACTTTGTTCATCTTATCAAAGAAGGATTTTATGACGGTCTTAATTTTCACCGTGTTATCCCTGGCTTTGTTATCCAAGGCGGATGTCCTCATGGTACAGGTAGAGGCGGTCCCGGCTGGGCGATTCCTTGTGAAACAGCACTCAACACATCAAAGCACCTTAAGGGTACACTCTCTATGGCTCACGCCGGTCCAAACACGGGTGGAAGCCAGTTCTTTATCTGTTTGGAACCACAATTTGGTCTGGATGGTCGTCACACAGTTTTTGGCGGTATTGCTGAAGACGATGCAGAATCTATTGCAACATTAGATGCAATCGGTGCCACTCCTCAAGATGCAGATCGTCCTGATCCAAACAATCCACCAGTAATTATTGAAAAAGTTGAAGTTCTAAGTAGTAGAGACTAAAAAGTGATCTATCATCATTTTAGATGATAGACTCGATGCTAAAAACGACAATATGATCGATCTTTGAAGCATCGATACTGAAAAACAGAGCCATATCTTCAAAATTACCGCTGTTTTTTGAGACAATCTCTCCCGTTCCTTCACATACCACCTCTTTTTTAAAACTTAGTCTGAGCTTGTCACCGTGTAAAGCCTTTTGAGACATCTCTGTCTCTTCACTTTGAGGATTGGCTAAATAGATGGTACTTGGGTTGGCGATATAAACAGTATCAAATTTTTGTGTTATCTTCTCATCACTGACACTTGCTAATGTCCCACTATTAATCGTTTGAATATTACGAATATGAAGTTTGCTTAATGCTGCCATTTATTCTCCTAATTGGGCTAATGCTTTGTGATACTCATCCGGCGTATTGACGTTCATAAGAAGATCTTCATCTTCAACATCCACATAACAGACACGGCTATTTTTAAGTAGTTTGCCCAGTTTGTGATTATCTTCTTGCATCATCCGTTCAAACTCTTTTTGGAGGCTTCGAGAATAGATGCCGCACATCGGGTGCATGCCCGCTGCCGTTCTTGCAACAACAGCATCATAGCCGCTGTTTGCATGTTCTAACAACTCATCGATAA
>JBFHUP010000257.1:0-3297 GCA_041589975.1 Sulfurimonadaceae bacterium
AAACAAAGCATGAGCCACAAGACTGACCAATAAAATAGCAGGCTGCGTATAGGCAGTTTCGTTAATTTGATCATTCTCTTCAAAAAGTAGCTTGGCAAAATCAATGCCTGACGATTCACTGGCTTCATCAATAATTTTTTTCGCTAATTCGCTGTTGTCGTAAAAGTCTTTCCCCATACCGATAGTTTGACTACCTTGTCCTGGAAAAATAAAGGCAACTCTTTTACTCATTGTTTAACTCCTCATGATATTGTTGTATTTTTTTACGTAAAGTATTACGGTTGATCCCTAATACTTCAGATAGTTTTAACTGGCTTTTGTACTGTCTCAATCCCTCTTTAATAATAGGGATATCAAAAAGATGCAGACTATCTCGATAGGCATTTTCTGTAGGCAGGTGCCTGGTAAAATAGTTTTCTATGATATGAATCAGCTCTGATTCTGAGATATTTTTATATAAGGCTCCAATCATAACACTGCGTTTAAGCGAGTGAGCATTATGAGTCAGATCGACCTCAATCGTATCTAAAAAGTCCTCCGGCATCGCTCCTGAGATCTCAGCAAACTCCTCTAAAAACTTTTCACACAAAACTTTAACATCTTCCGGACGATCACTTAAATCTGGAAGATCTATTTTAATGGAGAAAAATTCATTATAAAGATTAGATGGAAGTTCAACCGTTGTGGTTGCAATAAGGCGTGTTTGATATTTGTCAAGAGCCTCTTTAAGTTGACCGGAGTTGGGTACTTTTTCAAAATGGGTGACGATAACTTGTGAAAACTCTTTGACAATATCTATAAGTTCTAAAAAGTTATCCGCACTAACGATAGGTGCATCAGGAAGAATAGTGGTAGCTAAGGTTTTTTTACCACTACCACTAGCACCAACGATAAGAGCATTAATCTGCAAACCCTGAAGTAGGGTTGCAGATTTGAGTGCTTCTATGGCACTGGAAGATTTGGCGACAAACAACTTAGTGGCAGCCACACCCTGACCCACAGCTACCACCTTCTTTAGGTGCGTTTTCTGCAGGAATACCGCTTGCAGCTTCATCTGGAGTTGCATCACGTACAGCCATAACATTGACACTGAACATTAAATCTTTACCCGCTAATGGGTGGTTGTGATCAATAACACAGTTGTCATCATCAAAAGATTTAACAGTTACTTGAACTGTCTCACCGTTTTCACCTTGACCATATAAAGCCATACCTTCAGCTAACTCAATACCAGCAAACTGCTCACGTGGTAAAGTCTGAACTGCTTCTTCATTGTACTCACCATATGCTTCACTAGCTTTTACAAGTACATCACCTTTTTCACCGTTTGAAAGCGTTGCTAAGTGATTTTCAAGACCCGGGATAATTTGTTGGCGACCCATCATAATAACGAGTGGATTGTTTTGACCAACATTACTGTCGATAATTTCATTTGTTGCTGTATCTTTAACTTCATATTCAAAAGATACAATTTGATTTTCTACGATTGCCATAATTAAATTCCTATAATTTTTTGTGATTTTAACATATTTATCTTGTGTAAGACTTAGCTTAATTTTTTACTGATTTTTAATATATTTCTGAGCTGATTTAGCATACCGTGTACCTGGGTACTGTTTAACAACCTGCTTAAAAACTTTGATCGCTTTCTTTTTATCCCCTGAATTATACAAACTTTCACCCATATGTAAAAAGAGTTTGGCACTATAACTCGCTTTTTTATAACGTTTGTAGCTCTCTTTATAGTAACTGATAGCCTTTTTATAACGTTTCTGATAAAAATAAGCTTCACCTGTATAAAAATGCGAAGTAGCAGGTTTGTAGTTTTTCTTTATAGAATCCATGAAACGCGTTGCTGCCGTTTTATAGTGTTTGGCTTTTAAGGCAGCCTTACCCTCTTTAAAAAGTTCCGCTCCCGACTTTGGTGTAGCGTTTTGTGCAGCCACTTTCGTGTTAAACTTTTTAGCAATAAGTGCCTTTAAATCATTGAGCTCTTTTTGTAAAGCATCAAAACTTTTTTTGGATACATAGTTTTTTTCAATGACCTTTAAAGTATCATCAAATTGAACGAAACTCTTTTTGATCTTCTCATAATTTTCATTTTGAGCTGTAACCAAACTGTTAAGTTTAAATGTCAGATCTGAGATATTGGCATCGGTTCTTTTAAAATGCTCTTTGTACTCTAAAGAGGCAACTTCTAAATCATCTTGGGTTATTAATATCTTTTTAATGAGCTGTTGACTCTGCTGCTTATTTTTAGTTAAACCCTGCATCAATGATCGTAAACCATCAACACTGGTTTTAAGCTGATCGAGATCACTATTAATCATATTTCGATCACGTTTGAGCTGTTTAACAGAGTCATTATTTTTTTTGATATATTTTTCGCTGTCGGTTAAGCCGTAAGGCTCATCCGAAGAGAGGTCTCCTGCACCGAAGGCAGAAGGTTCACAGTAGAGTGTACTTATGAGAAAAAGCAGGCCTACAAATAGTTTTTGCATTTAGTTATGGAAGAACCTTAAAGTCTGCACGACGATTTTTTTGCCAGCACTCTTGAGTCTTTTCTGTACACACAGGATTGGCTTCACCAAGACTTACTAAAGTCACACGACTACCATCAAAACCTTGAGCGACTAAAGCTTTTTTAGCACTGTTAGCACGACGTAGACCTAGAGCGTAGTTGTACTCATCACTACCCCACTCATCACAGTTACCTTCGATTTTGATACGGAAGTTTTTGTTAGTATCGTTGTTTAAAATAACCGCATTTTTTTCAACTTTATGTTGCTGATCCGCACGGATATTGAATTTATCATAATCAAAATAGATAGATTCAACTGTTGTTTCAGCTGCTGTCATATCTTGTACATTCTGATCCTGGTTTTGGCCATTAAGGTCTTGTGATGTAGCATCTTTACTGTCAGCAGTAATAGTTCCGTTGTCAGTCGTTTTTGCACCAGCAGTATCACCTTGCACTGTTTTTGTTTGATTTTCACCATTTGTCTCATCAACAACATCTGAACTTTTACCTGCACATCCTGCAGAAAGGAGCATTGCCACGAGTAACGAAGAAAGAAGCGTTTGTTTTTTCATAACTATACCTTTTTAAAATTATTAGTCTATTCTAACCAAAAAAACTTAGAATTACCAATCTAATGCTTGAATTTTACCAACTTTTAGTGGAAATAGGAAACTTTTGTTCTCTTTGAGGCGAATTATTCCCAAAGCACTTTGACGTTTAAAGTGTTTAATAAAGATAATCGCATCCCCATCATCGGAAAATTTAGGAAATTGATT
>JBFHUP010000258.1:0-3284 GCA_041589975.1 Sulfurimonadaceae bacterium
AACTCTTGAAATGTCTGAACACTTTTCACATGGTAATGTGATGTTAACAGCTTCTCCCAACGCTGCAGCAGTTGTGAAGTTTGACTATAAAGATATACATTTGACATCATCGCTCCCTTAATGCATTTTCTTTGGCTTTGAGTATGGGTTTCATAATATAATCCAAGATGCTCTTTTCGCCCGTGAGGATATCTACAGTCACAGTCATACCTGCCATAATCTTTAAGGGTTTATCACTGCTTCCCAGATAACTTTGATTGGTCTCTACCCGTACCAGATAAAAACTTTCTGATTTCTCGTTGGTGATGGTGTCGGCACTGATATGTACAACCTTGCCATGCAATCCGCCATAAATCGAAAAATCATAAGCAGAAAATTTGACAATAGCATCCTGCCCCTGATGCAAATAAGCAATATCCGAGGGCCTGACCCGAACCTCAGATATCAGCTTATCCTCTACAGGAACGATCTCCATAACATCTCTGCCCGGATGAATCACACCCCCAACGGTATTGACAAAAAGCTGTTTTACCGTGCCATCCACCGGAGAACGCAAGATTGCCCTGCTGACTTTATCTTTTAAAAGCAGTTTGGTTTGTTCGATACGGGCAATTTCGCTGATCACTTCGTTGTACTCCGTTTTTGCTTTGTTGCTAAACCGCAACTTTGCTTCATCAATAGATTGTCTCGCTTCATTGATTTTTGATTGCAAGCGTGGAATGGAAAGTTTGACAGCGTCATATTCTCCTTTGAGTTTAGAGGCCTGCCGTTTCAGTTTTAAAAACTCCACTTCAGGTACCAGACGTTTGGCAACCAGCGGTTCGGTCAATGTAATCTCTTTGGATATCAGCTCATAGCGGCTTAAGAGCTCATCATGCCTGTTTTTGGCCTCTGCAATCTCACTTTGACGCTGCTTGAGCTGTTCATGTAATATCGCTTCATTTTGTTTAAGCTGCTCCATGCTTGATTCAAAAAGACTCTTTTCCTGCTTGACAATCTCAGGAAAAGCGTCTTGGATATGCGGATCGAAACTGATAGGTTCGCTGTTTATTTGAGCTTTAAGCCGGGCAGCTTTGGCCTTAAGTTCAAAAAGCCTGATACGGTTCTCTTCAAAACGCGTGGTAAAACCGACACTCTCAATCTTTAGCAAAGGTTCTCCTTTGGTGACCAAATCTCCTTCACGTACTAAGATCTCATCAACCGTGCCCCCCTCAAGATATTGCACTTTTTGAACCTGATTGGAAGGGATCACCTTGCCTGTCGCCCGTGTGACCTCATCGACGGTCGCAAAAGAGGCCCAAAGAATAAAACTAAATACCAGTGCCAAAATCACCCAAACGACTGCCCTGCTTTTTTTAGTAGACATCTGCATCGCTGCCGCAGAAAGGCTGGACATAAACTGCAGATCCGTTTCACTAAACTCCTCTTGGCGTACCTGTTTGGGGTCCATGCGATGAATCGGCGTATGAATGATTTTCTCCTTTAAAGCCATCTTACGCCCCCTCCAGTGCTTTAAGCACCATCGACTTCTCACCATCCAAGGCCACCCTGCCCTCATCTAAAACAATGATACGATCTACCAGTTCCAACAAAGCCGGTTTATGCGTTATCATAATAAGTGTCTTATCATCAAGTGCCGTTTTGAGCCGCTGAATCAGTTTAGCCTCTTCACTGCCGTCTATGGAGTTGGTCGGTTCATCGAACATATAGATAGGGGCATCCATAAGCAGTGCCCTGGCCAAGGCGATACTTTGTCGTTGTCCGCCCGAAAGGCCCATGCCCCGTTCGCCCACCTCCATATCAAAGCCTTTAGGATGGGCATTGACAAAAGGAAGTACTCCGCCCAGCTCTGCAGCTTTGATGATTTGGGCATCTGTGGCGTCCTGCTCTTTATGGATAATATTCTCTTTGACTGTTCCTTTAAAAAGGACCACATCTTGAGAAACATAGCCGATATTTTTGCGAACATCCGCAGGGTCCAGCTGTGATATCTCTATGCCGTCCAGCAAAATAGCACCCGAAGTCGGAGAATAGAGATCAAGTATCATCTTCATCACCGTGGTTTTGCCACTGCCTATTTTTCCGATAATGGCCACTTTTTCACCTGCATTAATCGTAAAAGAGAGGTTTTCGACCACCTTGCGATCACTGTCACTGTAGCTGAAACTGACATTTTTAAAGGTGATATTACCGCTAAACTCTGAACGGTTTAAAAACTTTTTACCCTCGGGACGTTCCACTGGAAGATGCATGATATCTTCAAGAACATTGTAAGTTGTCTTGACATACTCATAATTTGAAATCAGTCCGGCAACCTGTCCCATAGGAGCTATGGCTCGGGAAGCTAGAATAACTGTAGCGATCAAACCACCCATCGTAAGCTCATGAGCCCCGATCATATAGACCCCCGCAATGAGTATCGCTACGATATTTATCTGAATTAAAAGTGAGGTTATGGTGATAATAGAGTTTGAGAGTATGCGTGTTTTGATCCCCTTTTGAGCCATGTCACCACTGCTTTCCTCCCACTTCCATTGGGTCTGACCAATAGAACCCAGGGTCTTAAGCGTCTCCAGACTGGCCAGACTCTCAATCAAAATACCATATTTGGTTGCTGCTGACTCATAAGAGCTTTCGATGCTCTCCTGCAAAGGCTTGCGGATAAGCACCGTATACAGCAGTATAAGACCAATCGTAATCACAGGGACCAAGACCATCACGCCCGCAATATAATAGATGGTAAACAAAAAGATAAAAACAAAGGGCAGATCAATAATAATACTAAGTGTCGTTGAGGCAAAAAAAGAGCTGATGGAGGCAAACTCTTTGATATGGTTGGCAAATACCCCTATGGATTTCGGGTAGACGTCCATCTTGATATTCATCACTTTTTCAAAAAGCATGGAGGACATAATGACATCATTTTTCTTGCTAGCCGTTTCTAAAAAGTAGGCCCGCAGAAATTTCAAAATAGTATCAAAAACAAAAATAATAATCACGCCGATGGCTAATACCCACAAGGTATCCGTAGCTGCATTGGGGACAACCCTATCATAGACATTCATGGTAAAAAGCGGCGTAGCTAACACAAAAAGATTGATCAGGAAGGAGGCGACGATACTGTCACGGTAGATAGGAGTCGAAAACTTTATCGTATCCCAAAACCAATGTCGTTTTGGCGAGGGAATATCCACTTTTTCATCAAGCTTGATCGACTCCTCTTCAAAATCTTTTTTGATATAAAAAGCAAAGCCCATATATTCGGCATGCAGATCCTCAAAACT
>JBFHUP010000259.1:0-3282 GCA_041589975.1 Sulfurimonadaceae bacterium
ACTCGCAAGAGCCTGCCGCGAAGCAAACTTAGCGTTAGCGTAGTTTATCGGACTTTGTTCGATAAACGTATGGTTTTAATGGTGTTTAAAGAGTGCGAAGGCACTATTTAAACCAGCTTTTGACTTTTTCGAATGCTGACTCAAAAGGGTTTTCGTGATGTGCATGCTCACCTGTAAAACTCTCATTAAGTTTTTCTAAAAGCTCACGCTGTTCATCCGTGATCTTTTTAGGGTAAACAAGTTTGACCTGAGCGATCAGGCTACCTTTTCCATGTCCATGGACATTGGAAACACCTTCACCCCTAAAGACAAACTGCTGTTTATCTTTGGTTCCCACATCAAGTTTCAGCTCAAGTTCACCTGTCAGAGACGGGATCTTCATCTTATCACCCATAACTGCTTTGGTAAAGAAGACCGGGACTTCTAGATAGATGTCATCTTCATGGCGTTGGAAGGTATCGTCTGGTTTGACATAAAAAGTGATGTAAAGATCACCTTGCTGCTTGCCAAAACCGATATTTCCTTTTTGGGCAACACGCAGACGGTTCTCATTATCAATACCAGCAGGTACATCAACTGTAACGCTATCTTTTTTCTCATTGTAGCCTTTACCTTTACAGTCAGGGCATTTAACTTCAATGGTTTTTCCTTCACCGTGACAAGCGGGACAGGTCTGAGCAAAGGTCATAAAGCCTTGTCTGACACCTACTTGTCCCTGGCCACCACACTGGGCACAGGTTTGAAGTTTTTTATCTTTGGCACCGGTTCCATCACAGGTTTTACACAGATCTTTATAGCTGTATTTTACCTCTTTTTTGCATCCAAAAATGGCCTCTTTGAAATCAATGGTCATCTCAACGCCAAGGTCCAATTCATACTTTTGCTGCGGACCACGACTGCGGCTACGGCCCCGACCCCGACCCATACCGCCTGAGAACATCTCTTCAAAGATCGAACCAAGGTCATCAAAACCACCAAAGCCGCCAAAACCACCACGACCACGACCGCCTCCGCCTTGTAGCCCCTCTTTACCAAACTGGTCATAGATACGGCGTTTTTCAGGGTCACTTAGAGCCTGATAGGCCTCATTAACAAATTTAAAATTCTCTTCTGCTTGTTTATCACCGGGGTTTTTATCCGGGTGATATTTTTTTGCCATACTTCTGTAGGCTTTTTTAATGGCGGATGCATCAGCATCTTTACTGATGCCTAAAATTTCATAATAGGATTTATCTTGCATGAGTATTGCCTTTAAATTTTTTTGAAATTCTACCATAAATATGGAAGCTTTTATAGCAGGTTTGGTTAAAATAACGGCATGAATGGATTAGAAAAATTTCAACATCTTGTCGAAGCTTTTGAGTCGTTACCCAGTGTGGGAAAGAAGTCTGCGACACGTATGGCTTATCATATCTGTATGAACGACCAATTTGCAGGTATGAAAATAGCTCATGCCATTGAGTCCGCATTGGCTACGATTCGAAAGTGTCGTCAATGCGGAAGCATGAGTGAAGATGAGCTATGTTCTATCTGTGTGGATGATGAAAGAGATCAAGAACTTCTTTGTATCGTTGACAGTGCCAAAGATATCATGCTTATGGAAGAGAATGCTTTGTTTAAAGGAAGATATTTCGTACTACATGCCTTAGAGCAAGAGGCACTGGAACTTTTGGAAGATCGGGTCAAAGAGGGTGTCAAGGAGATTATCTTTGCTTTTACCCCTTCCATTGCCAGTGATGCGATTATTTTGTTTGTCGAAGATCGCCTTAAAGATTATGATATTAACTTTACAAAAATTGCCCAAGGGGTTCCGACAGGCGTGAGTTTGGAAAATGTGGATATGCTCTCACTTTCAAGAGCCTTAGAAGATCGGATCAAAGCGTGACAGAACACAAGAGGCTTTTTTATGCCATGCTTTTTGCTATGACGCTTTGGGGAGCGGGTTGGGTAGCACTGAAGGTTTTGACTCCCCATGCCTCTTTTGAAGTGATAACTTTTTGGCGATTTTTGATTATGTTTATCGCGTTTATCCCTATTATTATCTTCATGAAACCCACTTTAACTATTCCCAGAGGAAGCTGGAAATATATTACGGTGGCAGCGACACTGAATGTCTCTTTTATGGTTTTTGCCTTTTTTGGTATCAAATATGGTACCGCAAGCGGCGGTGCCGTTATCATTACGACATTAACTCCTTTGGTTACGTTTTTATTGATGCGACTGGTGAAAAAAAGCGAGATCACACGAAATCAGATAGCGGGTGTATTCTTAGGTCTGCTTGGTGGTCTGATTATGCTTGAGATCGGTTTTGTGACTTTTGAGAATTTTTTTGCCAAAGGAAATCTTTTTTATATTTTTGCTTCCTTTATCTGGGCAGGTGTGACCATACTCAGTCAAGCTTCTCATAAACATCTTCATCCGGTTCACTACAGTTTTGCGATATCTTTTGTGGGAACTGTGATAGCCTTTTTGGGGACTTTACATGTGGATTTGTTAATTGTTTTTGAAATGGATATAATATTCTGGATAAGCTTAATTTTCCTGGGTGTTTTTGGTCAGACCGTGGCTACGACAATTTATTATATAGCTTCGGGAAAGCTTGGATCATCTGAGGCCAGCTCTTTTATGTTTGTTGTTCCTTTAACAGCAATGATATTGGCGTTTTTAATTTTAAATGAAGCTATACAATGGAATATTATAGTAGGTGGATCGATAAGTCTGTTTGCAGTGTATCTGATGAACAGGCGTAATTCAAAAGTTTAGAAAGGCTTACAATGCCAGGTGATGATCTGATAAAGTTTGCAGATGAGATAAAAGAGCAGGTGGAAATACGGGGATCATGGAATATACTCATTGTAGATGATGAAGTTCAGGTGCACGAGATAACCAAGATGGCGTTGCAGGATTTTGTTTATGCCAATAAGGAACTTCATTTTACATCGGCCTACTCAGCCAAAGAGGCGATAGCCTTACTTCAAGAGCGAGACGATTTTAGTATTGTATTGCTGGACCTTATTATGGAAAATGACAAGGCCGGACTGGATGTCGTTGAATTTATTCGCAATAGCTTAAAAAACAGATTGATTCGGATAATCATTCGCAGCGGTGAACATGCACAAAAAAGCCAGCGTTATATTGTTGATAATTATGATATTAACAACTATACAGAGAAGCAAGAGCTGACAGTTGATAAGTTTTATACCTCGGTACGGACAGCTTTGGTCCAGTATGAACAGATCAGTGAACTCAATCAGACAAAGAATGAGCTCATGGAACTTAATA
>JBFHUP010000260.1:0-3273 GCA_041589975.1 Sulfurimonadaceae bacterium
ACTCTTTTTTATTGCGGTAGGTTTGGTCTGTTTTGGATCGATCTATTATCATTTAGAACCCAATAATGAGACGCTTGTTTGGGATCGCATACCTATAACAGTTGCTTTTATGTCCCTTTTTTCTATTATCATTGCGGAGTTCATTTCTGAACGATTCGCTTTAAAAATCCGTATGATATTGATTTTGGCAGGTATTTTATCCGTACTTTTTTGGATAACAACAGAATCTTTAGGTGATGGTGATTTGAGGTTTTATATTTTGGTGCAGCTGATACCTCTGATTCTTATACCCATCATTTTGTTACGTTTTATAGGCACTTTTAGTTCTGTCAAAAGTTATTGGTTCTTACTTGCAGCTTATAGTGTGGCTAAGCTTGCAGAGGTTTATGATAAGCCTATTTATGAATTTTTGGGTTTTATAAGTGGGCATACCTTAAAACATCTGATTGTTGCAGTGGGTATTGTCTTTTTAATCATAGGATTTCATCTACGTCGTCAAGTCTGAATAGTAGGTATGTCTCAAGCTCTTAGATTCTGTAAAATTGGACTGCTTCAGCGTTGATATATGATCTCATGTATCTGTTTTTAAAATGATGATACCGCGTTTAAGTGTCACCTTGCCTTGCATTTCCAGCTCTTTGAGTATCCGGCTTACGACAACACGTTTTGAGCCCAAGGCATTGGCTATCGCTTCATGTGTGGTTTGAATGACAGAACTGTTTTGTTTTTCAAGCCACTCTAAAATACGCTGATCCAATCTTTTGAACTGAATGTCATTTATAACGGTAACCAAGCTTTGCATACGAATGGTATAAAGCGAAAAGAGATAACTTTGGTAGTTGTCACTGAGTTTAGCAAGTTGTTTGACAGCATCTTTACTAAGCAAATAGCCCTTGATGGATGTGACTGCTTCAGCTGTCGCTACAGCTTGGGTCGCTGAAAGTGTAGAAGCGGTATTGACGATGCACTGTTCTCCTTGTTTAAGCGTGTACAGATCAATGCTTTCGGCATTCTCATCTTGGATATAGAGTCTGAGTTTTCCGTGGGTTAAGAGTAATATATTTTGACAGATATCACCTTGATAAAAAAGAATGGATTTTTGAGGCAGTTCTACATAGGTGGCATGATCTTGCAGAAATTGTAAAGCATCACGCTCTAAACGGTTGGGAAATGGAAACTCTTCTAATGTCATCTAAAGTTCACCTCAATGGATTGGGTGAACTTTAGCATGAATGCCATTATTTAAGACTTAGGTTTACAACCTGTATCCAGTTTTAAAATAGCATAAAGCGGACAAAAGCTTATAGCTGCTGTGACTAATGCAATGGCTCCGATCGTCGTTACGATCCACATTCCAGTTGAGATTCCGACAACAAGTAAAACAACACCTAAGACAGCACGAATCATTCTGTCAAGTTTTCCTACATTACACATAATAACTCCTTATATTTAATGATAAGAGTATTATGACATATTACAAAGAAAAATTATGCAACCTAAGTTACAAACTCTTAATGACGGGCTTTATGCTTCATTAGATAACGTGTCATTTCGAGATCCTGAGCAAAGTTTAAAGGGCGTCTACCGTCTCGATCTTCTTCGTTAAGCGGCATCTGTTTGTACTCTACCAACTCTTTAACCAGTTTCATATTGTTGTTCGAAATTGCATAACTTAAAAGCGAGCGACGGTGATCATCTTTAGCATAGGCATCGGCACCATGTATGATGAGATTGTCAACAACATCATTAAAGGCCACTGCATACATCAGTGTTGTTCTACCTTGGTTGTCTACTGCATTAACATCAGCTCCCTGATGTACCAGCCAATCGGTTAAGATAAGGTCGTCCGCAACATACATTAATGCGGTGCGTCCAAACTTGTCTTTTTGGTTGACATTGGCTCCTTGTTCGAGTACTAAAGCCATACCGTCTTTGTAGTGCAGTCGTGCACAATAGGTGAGTGGCGTGTAGTTGTTCTCCATTTTCACACCCATTTGCATCAAAAGATGGGCAAATTTAAGATCTTTTTCTCGAAAGGCTTGTGTCAATTCGCTTGACGGGAAGGTGGCACTCATACCATGTTTGATCAGATAACTTACCAGTTTATAGTCTCTGGAGTGGATCGCCTTTTCAAAAAGTTTTGGATCATGAAGTGTGGCTCCATTGGCAATGAGATAGTCTGCTAGCGGGTAGTCAGGAAGGGCTAAAATGTAAGCCAAAAGATCTTTGTCAGCATTGACATCAACCTTTTCAGCAATGAGCATGGCTAAAAACATTACTTTTTCTTCTTTGATGACATGACTAAGCAGCAGTTTGTCAGCTTTGAGATTAAAGCCGTTATCCAGAAGATAGTGAGCCAACTGTAGATCTTCATTATCAACAGCCAGACGCATACGCAAAGGATCATGATTGATGTCAGCTCCATGTTTCAGCCAGTAATTGGCTTTATTGTAGTGCTGTGAGATTAAGGCTTGAGAAAATAGCTCATTGGCCTTACTGTAGGTATAACCTTTGCTAAAAAGAAAGTCACTAAATGCTGTTCCTTCTTGCAAAATAGCCAGTTCAAACAGAGCATCAACATTAGGAGGAACGGCTCCTTGGTCAATTAAATAAGTCAGCAGCGTTGTGTCAGATTTTTGGTAAGCATAATCAATCAGGGTTAAGCCATTGCCGTCTTGAGCGTTGATATCGGCTCCGCGTTGCATGATGAGCTCCATCATCTGCTTGGTTTGATCAGGCGTTAAGGTTGTAACGATACTCTCATAAATAACACTAAACTTATCAGGTGTGATCTTCTTCATCTTTTTTAAGTCATACATAGCACGTTCGAACTTGTTTTTATCCAAATCCTTCTTAACGTGATGAATGGTCGGGGTACATGCCGTAAAAAAAAGTAATGATATGAGTAGTAAAAGTGTTTTCATCTGATGCTTATCCTTAATTTACTTGCATTAAAGCAAAACGAGTACCACTTAATATCGTCACATAGTTCTATCTATTTTAAGACAGGTTCAAAGAGCTTCGTTCGGATCGTAGAGATAACCTCACTGCTCATGCGTTCTCCAAATTTTTCAATCAGCGAAGGTTTTTGCCAAACCGCCTCTTTGACCCCACTTAGAGCAACCAGAACCTGCTTCGCTTCATGAATGGTTGCAACTTCATCAATGAGTCCGACTTTTTGGGCACTTAATGCAGTAAAGATATGGGCATCGGCAAAAGTCTCATGGTTTTTGACATTGAGTTTGCGTGCCTGAGCTACATCCGTTATAAACA
>JBFHUP010000261.1:0-3224 GCA_041589975.1 Sulfurimonadaceae bacterium
CCAAAATACCAAAGATCTGTTTCACATCCTTGATCTCTTTTTGAAAAGAAAAGATCGGGCGGTTGACAAAGGTCCTTAAGTAGGTACTTAAAGCCAGATCCTCTGCCGCTGCAGATCCAGCTTTGACCAGTTCTCCTTGATCGAGAAGGTCCATAGTGAGCTTGAGTTGCTCAGGTCTGGGAGGTATGGATTTGATAAATTCTTGTAAGGCTTCAGATGTAATCACTATATTGTCTTTGTTTAATAATATTTTTTATTTTAACGCAAGAAACTTAGAATTTTCCAGAAATTAGGATAGAATAACTCTAGGTGTCCTGTTAGGCTTTAAGAGTATATCGGGCAATAGGCGGATCTTCTTTAATTCCTTAAGTCTTATTTATGATACAGTGTGCTATGATTTCAAACTTAAATTTTTGAAAAGGATAGCTTTATGGCCAGAAGATGTGATATCACCGGCAAAGGTCCAATGAGTGGAAACAATGTTTCTCACGCGAAAAACCGTACTAAAAGAAGATTTTTACCAAATCTAAGAACGATTCGTGAAGAGCAACCAGACGGAACTATGAAAAAAATTAAAATTTCTGCTTCTGCTTTACGTACAAGAAAAAAGAAAGCAGCTCAATAGTTTCTAATTTTTAAAATAAGTGCTTTCGGCACTTCAAACCCTGTTTCAGGATAACAATGAAATTACTTCACAAAATCCAGAACATTTTGGGATGGGAGCCGACTCCCAAACCAGACATCACCGTAGCTGATGCTTTTTACCTTCAGTTAAAACCCTTTAGACTCCCCCTTATTTTAATGATTTTGACCATGTTCATAGGAACAGGCGGTTATATGGTTATCGATGATTTCTCCATTATGGATGCGATTTATCAAACCGGTATTACGTTTACGACCGTAGGCTTTGGAGAGATCGCTCCTATTTCTACAGCGGGACGTATTTTTACCATTACGCTGATCATTATGGGATTTGCCGTATTTTCCATGTCGGTGGGTATTTTAGTAAACACGATTAATAACGGTGAGTTAGCACGATTAATCAAGGAGAATCGTATGTTGTATCAAGTGGCACGACTTAAAAATCATTATGTGATCTGCTATCACAATGAGTATACTATTGAGGTAAGTGCAGCCTTGCGTCAATATCATATCCCTTTTGTGGTAGTTGATCCTAGGCCTGATCTGGAAGAGGTAGCCAAAGAGCATAAATATCCTTATTTTATTCAGGGTGAACCGCATACGGAAACAAGTATGTTAAAGGCCCACCTTTCGAGTGCCAAAGGTGCCATTACACTTTCTGATAATATCGCTGATAATATTGCCATGATCGCTTCCATTCGTCTGTTTGAAAAAGATCACTATGTACCGCGTCCCTATTTTCTCATCTCCAATGCCAAAGATAAAAATGATGAGGACAAACTGCTGAAACTGGGAGCTAACAATGTCGTAACACCTGCAAAACTGACAGCCAAACGGGTAACAGCTATGGCAGCCCGTCCCGATTTGGAAAACTTCTTAGAAGAGTTTGTTTTGCAAACGGATAATCCGATCATGATGGAAGAGATCGAGATCCCTAAATACTCCTGGCTGGTACTTAAAAAACTTAAAGAGACCCACTTGCGTGAGATTGCCAATGTCAGTATCATTGGGATTCGCAGCAAAGCAGGGATTTTTAAACCGATGCCTAAAGGGGATATGCTGGTCACCAGTGAATCGCAACTGCTGGTTGTGGGAACCCATAAGGGTATGAGTTATACAAAAAGAATTGTCGGTATGCGACAAAAACCGGATGAATTAAAATATGTTTAAATTTACACCTCTAGAAAATGCAGTCTGTGCCGTAGAAGGCTTTTATGCCAACGGTATTGCTGCAGGATTGAAAAAAAACAATGCCAAAGATTTGGCTTTTGTCTACAGTGACACTGTTTGTGATGTGGCTGCGGTCTATACCAGTAACAAGATGTTGGCTGCTCCTTTACAGCATGCCAAGGCCAAAGGTACGATTCAAAGTAACTTTATTTTGATCAACTCTAAAAATGCCAATGCGATGACAGGAACGCGAGGCGTTAAAGATATTGATGCGATTTTCTCATCACTTTTGATGAAATTTCCTTTAGTCTCTCCACTTATGAGCTCTACGGGAGTGATTGGTGTGCATTTACCAACGGAAAAAATTATTAATGCAGCATTGACTTTTGATCTCTCTACTCGTGACGGTGTGGCAGCTTCCCAAGCTATCATGACAACCGATGCTTTTTCTAAAACGATTGCCTATGAGGTGACAACCACAAGTGGGGAAAGCTTTAGAATCGGAGCGATGGCTAAGGGAGCCGGGATGATCAATCCTGCGATGGCAACCATGCTTTGTTTTATCACGACCGATATTAATCTGCCTCAGGTTATGGTTCAAGCGGTACTTGATAAGGTCAACAAAGTAAGCTTTAATGCGGCAAGTGTCGATGGAGATACCTCGACCAATGACACTGTTTTTATCATGAACAATAAAAAAAGCAACTGTGAAGATACGGAAGCTTTTGAAGAGGCTTTAACTAGAGTGATGACCTTTTTAGCCAAAGAGATGGTACGTGATGGAGAAGGTGCGACTAAACTGATCACTTATAATGTCACAGGGGCAGCTAATGATAAAGAGGCTGAGATTGCGGCCAAGTCTCTTTCTAACTCACTGCTTATTAAAACAGCGTTTAACGGGGAAGACCCTAACTGGGGCCGTATCGCGATGTCCGTGGGAGCTTGCGGGATTGAGTGCCATGAATCAACTTTGACTATTGCTTATGAGGATATCGTCTTGGTCAATAAGGGTGAAAATCTTTTTAATGATGCTATGGAAAAAGAGTGTGCAAGAGTGCTTTGTAAAGATGCTTTTGAGGTTAATGTGGATATTGGCGTGGGTGAGGGTAAGTTTACGGCATACGGATGTGATCTCGGCCATGAATACGTCACAATCAATGCGGACTATCGTACCTAGGTTGGTCGTTGCATAGTTAGTTTTATTGTCACGAAATCCAAATAGCAAGGCATTAGCTGCGTTGACTCCTCGTCACGTACTACAGTACGCTTCCTCGTCGTCGCCTTGCTACTACCTTACTCTTTGGATTCCTTGTTTTGAGTGAGGATTTTAATCTCCTCCTCCGCCACCACCTCCGTCGGAATAACTTGATAAATCGTCTTTTAAAGCTGCTGCTCCAAATATGTTGACGCCA
>JBFHUP010000262.1:0-3173 GCA_041589975.1 Sulfurimonadaceae bacterium
AACATGGTTATTAGAACCACTTTTTGATTCTATCACTGGAAGAAAACCTAAAGCTCAATTTCATATTAATGATTTGTTACTGAAGGTAAAAGCTGGAGAAGTTATATTTTTAGAACTTAAATCCCTTTCATCGCACGAGACTACAAAGTCTAAATTAAGTCATATGACACCCTATCAAGCAAAGTACTATATCAAGCATTCTAAAATTAAAAATAAAGAAGCCATACAATAAAAACTACGCATTGATGTCCAACCGTCTAAGGGCGGTTTCTGCCCGCGGGCACTCCGCCGAGGAGGACCCAGTGTCAACGTAGTAAAAGGGGCTTAGCTCCTTTTACGTACAATTCCCAATGATTAATATAGCTGAAATAAAATTTCAGCTATAATCGCGACATTACACACTTAGGAAAACTACATGTTTGACGAATTTGAATTTGACAAAATGAAACGCTTACCGAAATACGTTTTTGCTGAAGTCAATGACCTTAAGATGAAAGAGCGTCGAGCCGGTGCTGATGTTATCGACTTTTCTATGGGGAACCCTGATGGGCCAGCTCCTGATCATATTAGAGAAAAACTGATTGAAGCCTCAGCCAAGCCTCATAACCATGGCTACTCTGCATCTAAGGGTATCTATAAACTTCGTCTGGGTATCACAAACTGGTACAAACGCCGTTTTGATGTAGATCTTGATCCTGAGACGGAAACTGTTGCAACGATGGGGAGCAAGGAGGGATATGCCCACCTGATTCAGGCCATTGTTAATCCTGGTGACGTTACAGTGGTTCCTGATCCAACATACCCAATCCACTCCTATGCTTTTGTTTTAGCAGGTGGTAGTGTACAAAAAATGGAACTTCCGTATGATGAAGATTTTAATTTGGATGAGGATCAGTTTTTTGAAAACTTGGAGCATGCGATCCATATCTCCTTTCCTAAACCAAAATATGTCGTCGTAAACTTTCCGCATAATCCGACATCGGTTATGTGTCAACCTAGCTTTTATGAGCGTATCGTAGCCATGGCTAAAAAAGAACGGTTTTATATCATCTCTGATATTGCCTATGCGGATATCACTTTTGAAGGCTACACGACACCTTCGATTCTTTGTGTACCGGGAGCGAAAGATGTTGCCGTTGAGAGCTTCACACTTTCAAAATCGTATAATATGGCCGGATGGCGTGTTGGTTTTATCGTGGGGAACAAAAAACTGGTAGGAGCACTGCAAAAGATCAAATCGTGGCTTGATTACGGTATGTTTACGCCGATTCAAATTGCTGCCACGATTGCTCTAGACGGACCGCAAGAGTGTGTTGCAGAGATTACCAATAAATATTATGAGCGTCAAAAAGTGATGATCGACGCTTTTAATACTGCAGGATGGCCGATTCGACCAACCAAAGCTTCGATGTTTTTATGGGCTGAGATCCCTAAAGAGCTTCAGCATTTAGGAAGCCTAGAGTTTTCAAAACGACTTTTAGTCGAGGCTCAAGTAGCCGTAAGCCCTGGTATCGGGTTTGGAGAATATGGAGATAAGCATGTCCGAATTGCTTTGATTGAAAACTCCAAACGTATCCGTCAAGCCGCTAAAAATATTAAAAAATTTATTGCCAAAGTCAAAGAAGAGAAGTAGAGGTTCATAGATGAAAATTGGAATTATAGGTGTTGGAACAGTGGGCCAGAGTGTAGCTCAAATCTTAGAAGCAAATGCAGATGTAATCTCTGCTCGTGCCGGAGAAGAGATCATTGCCACGAAGGGTGTTGTTTCTAACCTATCCAAAAAACGTGATGTCAACATCGAACTCTCAACAGATGTTGATTTTGTTTTAGATGATCCTTCTATAGATGTTGTTGTCGAGCTTATGGGCGGTGTAGAACAACCCCTAGAGGTCGTTAAAAAAGCCCTATCCAAAGGCAAAGCCGTCGTTACAGCCAACAAGGCACTCTTAGCTTACCACCGCTATGAGCTTCAAGATCTTGCAGGTGACCTTCCTTTTGAATATGAAGCAGCCGTTGCCGGCGGTATCCCGATTATTAATGCTCTTCGAGATGGTCTGACAGCCAACCATATAGAGTCAATTAAAGGTATCATGAACGGTACCTGTAACTATATGCTTACTAAGATGATGAACGAAGGTGTCAATTACGACGCTATCCTTCAAGAATCTCAGGATCTCGGTTATGCCGAAGCGGACCCTACCTTTGATGTAGGCGGTTTTGATGCGGCTCATAAACTGCTGATCTTAGCTTCTATTGCTTATGGTATTGATGCTAAACCTGAAGATATCTTGATCGAAGGGATCCAAAATATCACCCAAGATGACATCAGTTTTGCCAAAGAGTTCGGTTATGTGATTAAACTGCTTACCATTGCTAAAAAAGTGGGTTCCGAGATCGAACTTCGTGTACATCCGGTGCTGATTAAAAAAGATATGATGATTGCCAAGATCGATGGTGTGATGAATGCGGTCTCTGTGATTGGTGATAAAGTGGGTGAAACACTTTATTATGGACCGGGAGCCGGTGGTGATGCCACAGCGTCTGCGGTTATTGCCAACCTGGTTGATATTGCACGCTCAGGTAAACGTTCACCGATGCTCGGATTTGACAATCCTGCCAAAGAGACCTTCACGCTTAAAGATAGAGATACCATTGAATCAGCCTACTACCTCAGACTTCTGGTCGATGACAAACCGGGTGTTCTTTCTCAGATCACGGCCCTATTTGCCAAACATAACATCTCAATCGAAACGGTGTTACAACGAGCAGCTGGTAACAATCAAGCCAACCTGCTTTTTGCAACCCATGTAGCTACTGAAAAAGCTATAAATGCCGTCATGCAAGAGCTTAAGTCTTTTGATTTTGTCAAAACAACTCCAGCTATGATTCGTATCGATAGTTAGATGAATATTGTCATAACAGGTGCCAGTTCAGGAATCGGTGCTGGCCTTGTTAAACACTATGCCAAAGAGGGACATCACCTCTTTTTATTGGCCCGTCGTATCGATAGACTTCATGAAGTCAAAAAAGAGGCCGAAGCACTAGGCAGTGAAGTCACACTCTTTCAAGTCGATGTCAGTGACTTTCAAGCACTTCAAGAAGTTGCTTACAACCTTTCGCGGCACCAACTGGATCTCATCATTTTAAATGCCGGTATCTCTACAGGACATACC
>JBFHUP010000263.1:0-3132 GCA_041589975.1 Sulfurimonadaceae bacterium
CAAGAATGGGAGAGATAACCCATGAAGCAGCGATCTTACCCATGGTAGGCCAGTTTACCGTGGCCCAGCCAGCTGCTGCGATACCCCCACCTAAAACACCACCGACAATAGAGTGCGTGGTAGAAACGGGAGCTCCGATAGCGGTAGCAAGATTAAGCCAGATAGCCGCAGAAAGCAGAGCGGCCATCATCAGCCACACAAAGGTTTGGGCATCGATGCCTGTAGGATCTATGATCCCTTTTTTGATCGTACCTACAACATCTCCACCGGCAATGAGTGCTCCCGCTGCTTCAAAAATGGCTGCAATGATGATCGCACCCATAAGTGTCACGGCTTTAGACCCTACGGCAGGACCGACATTATTGGCCACATCATTGGCTCCGATATTCATGGCCATATAGCCGCCGATCATCGCTGCAACCACTAAAATGGTTGGATTGGATTGATCTGAAAGTGATACAAAGATCATAATCGTAATAATAAATAAGATACCCAGTGAGAGTTTAAAACTATCCTGCCGAGTAAATGTTACAGCATTATCAATTTTTTCAATGCTTTTTAGCTCCATATTTTCATCCCCTATATATATGTATGGGATTATAGCACTATTATTACAGCTTGATTACCTATCAATAATATTGCCGTTACAAAAATTACACCTTGTAACATTTCGGTAACCTAATTTTTCTACAATACGGTCACAAAAATAATTAAGGAAAAAATTATGAAAAAATTAACGCTTTCAACTTTAACTGCGTTAGCACTTTCTGCAACTACTGCAAATGCCATGAGTTTGTATCAAGATGCAGCGGGTAATGTTTATACAAAAGGTGGTGAGGGTCGTACTTTAATCGGCAAGGTCACTGAAGGTAACGATGTTACATTAATGAAAGAGGATTCAGAGAACTTTCCATTAGGTAAAGAGACTGCAATCAACATGAAAATCGTACCACAAGACAACAAAGATATGTGGTTAAAAATGGGTATCCGTTTACAAGGTACTTTTGAAGATAAAAGAACAACTCAAGGTGGTGTTGAGACATCAAACCAAGATGCGTATTTACGTCGTACACGTTTAGAAGTTCAAGCTGGCTTTTCTAAAACTTCATCATTTGTAATGGATATTCGTAATGATAAAGTTAATACAGATGATAAAGGTGAACAAACATTCAACGTGGGTGATGCTTACTTAAAGATCAAGAAGCCATTTGGTACAAGTGCGGTTAACTTTAAACTTTACCGTGCAAAAATTGACGTTTCTCGTACAGAAACTGTAAAGTCGGCTCGTGTTATTGCGTATGACCGTCCAAAAGTAGCGGATGAAGCAGCTCAATATATTACACATAACCGTCGTGGTACGAATGCTCAAGTCTATGGTGATTTCTTTAACAAAAAAGTATGGTATCAGTTAGCTGCGGGTGATGCGACATTTTCTGGAAAGTTCAGTGATGCTCAAGGTAATGACCTTAAGGGTGATGGTGGTACAACAACAGGAACATCAATTGCAAGACAAACATTTTTCCATGGTGGTAAGATCAAGATCTCTCCATTTACAGGTTGGGAAGAAGGTACGGTAACTGAAACATATATGGGTAAAGGTAAACACTTTACTATCGGTGGATCTTACTGGGCTGTTCCAAAAATTGTGACTAAAAATGGTGTTGAACTAGAGCGTGAATTAATTAATGCTGAGGTATCAGCTCACTATAAAGGGCTTTTTGTTCAAGCTGAGTACTTTAAGTTTAATGATGTCATTGATGACATTACTGTTGCTACAGCATTAACTACTGGTAAATCTTCTGGTTACTATGTAACAGGTGAATATGTAATGCCAAATCTAGGTTATACAGCACCATTCTTTAGATATGAGAACTGGGATAAGTTTGAAGGTAAAGATGGTTATGACTTCAGATCAAGAATCTACGGTGTTAACTGGTACTTACGCGGTAATACAACGAAGTTTGGTATCATCGTTCAAAATGATGACTATGAAGCCAACATCGGTAACAAAAAAGTCGAGTCATACAGAGTTACTACTCAGTGGTTCTTCTAAAAACATCTCTTAGGAGATGTTCGGGAAAAGTTTTTCCCAAAAATGAAATTTCTTACACTCATGAGACGCCAACTCCTTTAAGGTGTCTTCCTTACATTTTTTTGACTTTTAGTCCATCTTTAAAGTTTGATGGGCTATAGTTAGAAAAAAGAGTCTTTTATGCAACGTTTATTTGATGAAGTCAACTCACTTGATAACGGCTGTTATGAAAAATATCACCTTACCCCTGATCTGCTTATGGAACATGCAGCGAACAGTGTTGCTACATTTATAAAAGATAAGTTTTCTCAACAAAGTAAAGTATTGGTCATTACCGGTTCCGGACATAATGGAGCCGATGGTTTGGCTGTAGCCAGACTTCTTAGTCGCAATTATGATGTGTCGGTTTTTGAGTATAAACAACAAAGCTCAGAGTTGGGAGCGTTGCAAAAAAAACGGGCTGTTGCAGCCAGTGTCAGTTTTACTGATACCATCTTTTGTGACGCAGATATCATTGTCGATGCTCTTTTTGGATCAGGTCTGAATCGCGTTTTAGATGAGATCACTTCTGAGCTTATCGATGAAGTGAATATGCTTAAGGGGTATAAAATCGCAGTAGATGTCCCCTCAGGGATCTTAAATGATGGACGATGCAGTAGTGCTGTTTTTAGTGCCGATATCACGATGACGATGGGTGCTTTAAAAACTTCGCTTTATTCGGATGCGGCTAAAGAGTTTACGGGTGAGATAAGGGTGGCTGATCTGGGCGTGAGTCGTTCGCTTTATGAAAAAACATCATCGATGTATGTGTTGGATGTCGAGGATTGTAGACTGCCAGTGCGAGAAAATCATAATACCCATAAGGGGAGCTTCGGGCATGCCTGTTTTGTTGCGGGTGAAAAATCGGGAGCGGCTATTTTGGCAGGCATGGCGGCACTTAATTTCGGAGCCGGGTTAACGACACTTGTGACATCACAGCATCTAGAACTTCCTTGTGAATTGATGCAATCATCAGATATCCCAGATAACTGTACCGCACTCTGCTTGGGTATGGGGTTGGGCCACTACAGTGATGCCTTACATGCTTTAGTTTCAGATTG
>JBFHUP010000264.1:0-3127 GCA_041589975.1 Sulfurimonadaceae bacterium
CCTGCTCTTCGTTCATAGCCATCTCTGTTAAGATCGCACCCGTACGAGCCTCTTTGTCGTTGGGGTTTTTTTCTAAAATTAGTGAAAAGTTAAACAAGGCAGTTTCATACTCGCGTGAATCAAATTTATCATTGGCAAGTTTTAAGAGTCTATCTCGCGTCACTTTTGCTCCTTTACCCAAATTTACGCTTTTGCAGCTTGATGATCTTGATACTGCTTTTCAAAAGCCTCAACATCATTTTCCATGCCGATTGGGACATTTCTAACCGTCATTTCAGGATGGATATCAATCTTTAACTGTTTTTCTACACCATATTTTAGTGTCGTACCGCTGCTTCCACATCCGACACAAGCACCTTGAAGCTGTACATAGACAATGCCTGAACGCACTGTAATCAGTTTAATATCTCCGCCGTCAGATTGGATTCCCGGGCGTACTTTTTCTATCGTTGCAGCTACTGGATCGAGTAGCTCTTCATCTGTAAATGGTATCATAATTATTTCCTAATAATTGTAAATATAAATCGACTTATTTGCAATAGTTTTAATAATGTAAAATAGTCAAAAGTGGCTTAATGGTTTATAAATCTTCAAGTATAGATAAAGCCTCTTGAACATAATTAACCTTTCTCATACCCAATAAAACACAATCAATGTTCTCATTGTGAAGTAGAAGTTCCAAAGCATCTTTTTGCATAGGTTCTTGTATCTCAATACCCAGTGCTTTTAAAGAGCTCAGTGTGGTTTTTGATGATTCAAAGGCCACTTTTTTAGCATAAGCATCCAAGAATGCTTGTAAAGCATTGGCAATGACTTCTTTATCCTGATCTGCGATGCTTTCAAACATCTTTTGAATAGCTGGTAAAATTTGTCTCATCAAAAAACTCTCATACTCCCCAATCCACCCAAAACGGTGTGATACTCCATCCATCTCTGTCAAGACATTGACAAGATTATCCAAATGTTGTGACTCTAAAAAGTGAATTGTCTCATTTAAAAGCGTCTCATAATCTTGAGGTGCTTCATAGTTAGCCAAGCGATAAGAGAGATTATCTTTAAAAGCATTAAGCGGTCGATTGACAAGCACTCTTAAGCCCTGATCTTTTGCCCATTTGGCACAAGCCAATCCCTCGGTTTCAACAATATTAATCGGTAATTGTATGGTTGTAAAATGGTGTCTCTCACTTCCCGCTTCTTCCGCAGCAAGATTGGCCACATCCACTAAAACATTATAAGAAAGAAAATGCAGATCATTTTCCGGCAAGGCAAAACTGTTTGAACTGATACCATAGGAACGAATACGTCCCTTTTGTACCTCTTTTTCTAAAGCCACAAAAGCTTTATAGATACGTTCAAACATAATCTTATGATGTTTAGAAAGTTCTACAGCGTCTTTGACCTCACTCATGAGATAATATTCCGGATTGTGCAACAAATAGGTATCGATATAATCTGTCTGAAGACGTTCCAATGATCGCGTCAACTGATCTTTCATAAATGTTGCATCAATACTGTGAAAGCAAGATGCATCATACTCAACAAGATCTTGAACATCCCCTTGCTCTTTTACCTCTTGAAGTAAAGGACCTTGGATATAACCAAACTTAGAGACAATCGTCAAATTTTCACGATCATAATGCTGTATCACCTTACCGATGAGTTGTTCAGACAAACCGCCCGTGTAATTGGTTGAAGTATCTATAAGTGTTATACCGTTATCTAAAGCAAAACGAAGTGCCTGTTCATGAGCCAAATTGCCATCTGCAATGCGATATGTACCGAAACCAATTTTAGATATCTCTTTTGTCATATTAAACCTAATTTTAAAGCTAAGCAAGAAAGTTTTGAGGGAAGTAAAAAGCGACCAGTCGCTTTGAGCCTGCTGCAAAAGCAAACCCAGCTAACAGAAAAGAATTTAGATCTATTCTGTATCGGGCTTTAGCCCGAAAACGTTATGACTATACTAGTTCTATAAACGCCATAGTTGTTGCATCACCACGACGAATACGTGTTTTGATGATACGAGTATAACCACCATTGCGGTCTTTGTATTTAGGTCCGATTTCACCTAAAAGTTTTTTCGTAGACTCTTTACACTGTAGCTGTGCAAATACTGCACGGTGTGCGTTTGGTGTATCTTCACTGGCTACTGTAATTAATTTTTCAGCGTACTTACGAAGCTCTTTTGCTTTTGGCAAAGTCGTCTCGATACGACCATGTTCAACCAAAGCAATCGCTAAGTTTTTTAGCAATGCTTTACGGTGAGCACTTGTACGGCTTAATCTTCTATATCCATGCTTGTGTCTCATCACAAACTCCTTTTATTAGTTCTCTATCTTCTTTTTGAAAGCAAGAGCGAGTTCGTCACTGATTGTTTCAGTTACTGGGAAACCGTACTCTGCAATCTTCTCAGTAATCTCTTCTAAAGATTTTTTACCAAGATTTTTTACATTTTTAAGATCATTTTCGCTCATGATAACGATTTGACCGATGTATGTAATACCTGCTCTATCTAAACAGTTGAAACTTCTCGCAGAAAGAGCCAACTCATCAATCTTCATTGTAAGTTTTTTAAGTTCTGCAGTCTCTTCAATACGTTCGATCGTTTGAGGAGCACTTACTGTAATCTCACTGTTAAATACAGCCATTTGTTGATGCATGATATTTAGTGCATCATGAAAAGCGTCTACTGGAGAGATCTGACCATCAGTAACAATGTTCATAATAACCTTTTCAAACTCTGGGTTATCCTCTACAAGAACGTTTTCAATGCTATAAGTTGCTTTTTTAACCGGAGTAAAGAAAGCATCTAAAGCGATGTAACCTGCTGGAAGTTCATCACGAATATCTTCACTTGGTACATAACCAAGACCTTGATGAACAATCACAGAGAAGTTAAGTGTTGCATCTTCATTTAATGTTGCTAAAAATGCATCTGGTGTTACCACTTCTACACCTTCAGCAATTAAATCCGAACCTTTAATCTCTTTTGGACCTGTAAATGAATAATTTACAACGACCTCTTCAGCATCGCTTGTAATTTTAAAGCGAACTGATTTAAGGTTGATAATAAACTCAGAAATATCTTCAAGCATACCACGAATACTATCAAACTCATGCGTAGCAC
>JBFHUP010000265.1:0-3102 GCA_041589975.1 Sulfurimonadaceae bacterium
ATGATGATCGATAAGTATCATAAGTCACGAGGTGAGAAACGTAAGTACATTATTGTCCCTGACTCTTCTCACGGAACCAACCCTGCAACAGCGGCGATGGTAGGGTATGAAGTTATCACGATCAAGTCGGATGAAAACGGTGCGATTGACTTTGAGACCTACAAAGAGAAGATGAACAGCGAAGTCGCAGCGGTTATGCTGACAGTTCCAAATACTTTGGGAATGTATAACAAGCGTATTAAACAACTTTGCGAAGTGGCTCATGAGCATGGTGCATTAATGTATTATGACGGTGCCAATATGAATGCGATCATGGGTGTGGCACGTCCTGGTGATATCGGGTTTGATGTTATCCATATCAATGTGCATAAAACCTTTGCAACGCCACATGGTGGTGGAGGCCCTGGTTCGGGTCCTGTTGGTGTGAGTGAAAAACTCAAGCCATTTTTACCGGATCTTGGTGTGAAAAAAGCGGGTGAGCTGTATGAGTTTACGACTGGTGGTGAAAACTCCATTGGTAAGATCTCACCATTTTTTGGTAACTTTGGTATCTCACTTAGAGCGATTACCTATATGACGGTACTTGGTTCTGACGGGATGAAAGATGCAAGTTCTAAAGCGGTACTGAATGCTAACTATCTACTTGCAAGACTTAAAGATTATTTTGATGTTCCGTTTGCGGGACTTTGTATGCATGAGTGTGTACTTTCAGCTAAAACATTGGCGAAAAAAGGTGTCACAGCGATGGATATTGCAAAATATCTGCTTGACTTTGGTCTGCACTCTCCGACAGTCTATTTTCCACTGATCGTCAAAGAGGCGATTATGATTGAACCTACGGAAACAGAAAACAAAGAGACGATTGATTACTTCTGTGATACGATGATCAATGCTACGAAGCTAGCCGATGAAAATCCGGAAGCCTTTCAGGAGTATCCAAGAACCTTGGGTGTCTGTCGTCCGGATGATACAAGAGCAATCAAAGAGCTCGATGTTAAATTCCACAAATAAAAAATCTTTTGCACTTCTGACAAGTGAGAAACTGAGTGCAAAAGATAACATGCTCATAGATAAAGAGCTTTTTAAAGCCTTCAAACCTAATGGTCTGCCATGTTTTAGGGTCTATGAATGGGAACCTTCTTTTACTTATGGGGTCTCCCAAAAAATTGAGACTTTGACAGATCGTGAAGATCTCAAAATGTTTGGTAGTAATCATGCCCAAAGAATGACCGGTGGAGGTATCTTGTTTCATGGAAATGATATCTCCTACTCACTGGTCATCCCGACATTTTATGTACAGGGTTTAAGCGTCAAAGCAAGTTTTGAGTTGATCGGGACTTTTCTTATGGCGTTTTACAGATCGCTGGGATTAGAGCCTATCTATGCTAAAGATGCCAAAGTCAATTTATCTAAAAGTGAGTATTGCCAAGAGGGTTACGAGCCTTATGATATTCTCATCGATGGTAAAAAGATCGGTGGCAATGCTCAAAGGCGAACCAAAGAAGCGATCTTTCAACATGGATCGATCAGTATTGATAACAGTTCATACAGTATTGGAGCATCTCTAGAAGATCTGGGTATCACCATAGGCTATGAAGCAGCGAAAGAACTTCTTGTTAAATCATTTTCTCAATGCTTTAACATAGAGTTTAAACAAAAAAATCAGGAACAATTATATGCCTCTTGAACGACAACAACGAAAACCAGAGTGGCTGAGAAAAAAGATCTCTTTTTCAGCCCAAAGAGATATGGATCAGCTTTTAAAAGAGAACGGTATCCACACCATCTGCCAAGAGGCAAAATGTCCCAATATCTCAGAGTGTTTTGCCTCTAAAACGGCTACTTTTCTTATCCTAGGAGGTATTTGTACAAGGCGGTGTACTTACTGTAATGTTACAACAGGTGCTCCAGATCCTGTTAATAAAAAAGAGATCGATCAGGTAACGGATGCCGTACAAAAACTGGGACTTAAATTTGTGGTTATCACATCTCCAGCCAGAGATGATCTCAAAGATGGTGGAGCCCAGCAGTTTTACGAAGTGACCCAAAATGTCATCAACACCATTCCGGGTACGCAGGTGGAACTTCTGGTACCGGATTTTCAATTTAATATGGATTCTATTAAGACTGTAGCCAATAGTGGTGCGGTGATCGTGGGTCACAACATGGAGACCGTACCACGTCTTTATAACATTAGAAAAGCTTCTAACTATCAACGCTCTTTAGATGTTTTAAAAGAGATCAAAAATCATGCTCCCAAGGGTGTCAAAACCAAAAGTGCCATCATGGTGGGACTGGGTGAGACCCAAGAGGAAGTCGTGCAAGTGATGCGTGATCTGCTTGATGTAGGGTGTAAACTTTTAAGTATCGGGCAATACCTAGCCCCATCAAACGAGTATGAAAAAGTAGTGGAGTTTGTCACACCACAGCAGTTTGAAGAGTATAAAGAGATCGCCATGGAAATGGGGTTTGAGTACGTACACTCATCACCGTATGCGAGAAGTTCTTATATGGCACATGAATATGTTGGAGAATCCTTATCATGAAAAACTTTTACCTAGCTATGACTGTTTTAGGTTTAGTGGTTCCGTATGCAGTTTTCATAAGTTGGATAAATAGCAATGGATTAAATATTTCACTACTCCTTTTAGAAATAAGTGACTCCAAAATAAGCCTTTTTGCTTGGCTTGATGTCATTATATCTGCTGTAGTGTTAATAGGATTTATCCTTTTTGAGGCTAAGCGTTTAGAAATGAAGAAAATTTGGATACCCATTTTAGGGACATTGACTGTTGGCGTTTCATTTGGATTACCACTTTTTCTCTATATGAGAGAAAACTATAAAAAAGTAGATAAGTAGAGGGAAATGGAATGTATGATTTTGACGTTATAGTAATTGGAGCAGGACCAGCGGGTTATGAAGTAGCGGCACTTTTAGGTGAGGGCGGTAAAGCTGTCTGCGTTATCGAAAAGGGCGAAGAAACTGTTGGAGGGACGTGTCTGAACGAAGGGTGTGTACCTGCTAAAAACTTTTTAGAGACTTCTGCTTATATTAAAAAGGCGAAATATTTTGAGTCTACCGGTGTCAAAGGGGAATTCAAA
>JBFHUP010000266.1:0-3097 GCA_041589975.1 Sulfurimonadaceae bacterium
GGTGCCAATGACTACGTCAATAAGCCCTTTTCCAACAATGAGATTGTCATTCGTACCAATTCCAATCTAGAGTTGATTGATCTGTTTGATACCATACGAAACTTATCCAACAAAGATTTCCTTACAGGTTCTTACAACAGACGTTACTTTTTTGAAAGCGGTCAAGCTATTTTTGACAAAGCACTGCGGGACCAACGGGATCTTGTTGTCGCTATGATTGACATTGACAATTTCAAAAACATCAATGACACCTATGGGCATGATGTCGGTGATATTGCCATTAAAGAGATCAAAACATTGCTTGACAAGCATTTACGCTCTTCTGATCTTGTAGCACGATTCGGGGGTGAAGAGTACTGTATTTTGCTGGAACGTATTACTCTTGAAGATGCCCAAGCACTCTTTGAAAAGATTCGGGCAGCTTTTGAAGCCAATACCATCGATGCTCACGGTACAACCATAGCCTACACTATTTCAATCGGTGTCTATTATGGACTGTGTGAAGATTTAGAACATATGATCAAACGATCCGATGAAGCGTTATACACCTCTAAGGAGAATGGACGCAATCAAGTCACCCTACTGCAAAAACCCTAGCCTTGACAAAACCCAATCTCAGCTATACTCTTTATCACTTTCTTAGCCTATTTTTGAGATAATACGCCTTAATTAATTGAGGATAATCGATGCTGGACTTTAATACTTTTGAAAAATACTCTAAGCCGGGACCGCGGTATACATCTTACCCTACAGCATTAGAGTTTTCTGAAGCCTTCACTTACGATGACTACATAAATGAGCTTCAAAACCAAGAGCCGTCACGACCTCTATCTCTTTATTTCCACCTCCCTTTTTGTCGATCCGCCTGCTATTTTTGTGGCTGTAATGTCGTCTTTACCTCCAAAGAGGAAAAAAAAGTGCGTTACATCGACTATATCAAACGTGAACTGGCTATCTTAAGCACAGTTTTAGATACCCAAAGAGAAGTGATTCAAATGCACTTTGGCGGAGGTACGCCTACTTTTTTTTCTGCTCAACAGCTTGATGAAATCATCACTGAAATCAGAAAGAGCTTTCCCAACTTTTCAAAAGATGCTGAAATATCATGTGAGATCGACCCCCGTTTTATCGACGAGGATCAGATGAAGATTATGAGTAGTCACGGATTTAACCGCGTCAGCTTTGGTATCCAAGACTTTGACGAAACAGTCCAAAAAGCAGTTCATCGTGTTCAGCCTTATGATGTGACTAAAGCAGCCATGGATCTGGCACGCAAATATAATATGCACTCAGTCAATGTCGATCTGATTTACGGTCTGCCGTTTCAAACGCTAGAGACCTTTAAAGAGACACTTAAACAAGCCGTATCTCTTAATCCGGACCGCTTTGCGATCTTTAACTACGCCCATGTACCGTGGCTGATGAAAACAATGCGAAAAATCGATGAGACAACACTTCCAACGCCGAATGAAAAGCTTAATATCTTAAAATATACGATTGACTATATGACAGCACAAGGTTATAAGATGGTGGGTATGGATCATTTTGCCAAACCTCAAGATGAGCTCTTTTTAGCCATTGACAAAGGGGAACTGCACCGAAACTTTCAAGGCTATACCACCAAAGGGGGTGCGGATCTTATCGGTGTTGGTCTGACATCTATTGGTGAAAGTCAAAACTATTATGCCCAAAACGCCAAAGATATGAAGATCTATGAGGAGGCTATCGATGCAGGAAAACTCCCTTTTGTCAGAGGGGTAAAACTCTCAAAAGATGATAAAATACGCCAATATGTCATCATGGAGCTTATGGCCAATTTCAAAATCAATATCCCTAGAGTGGAGGATGAACTTGAAATTAACTTTAACGACTACTTTAGTGATGCTTTGCAAGCCTTAAAGCCCTATGTAGATGATAAAATTCTAACTATAAATGATCAGGCTATACAAGCTAATGAAACCGGGGCTATGCTCATTCGTAACATCGCGATGCCGTTTGATGCCTATATGAATAAACATGCCCAGAGTAAAAAAACATTTTCAAAGACGATTTAAATGAGTACACAACTAAGACCCGAAGCTAAAACAGCAGCCGATATTTTTAACTTCAGTGAGACAAGCGATGCTTGTATCATGTGCGGTAAATGTATCCCTGTTTGTACCATTCACCAAGTGCACCCTGATGAAACGACCTCGCCTCGTGGATTTATCCAACTCTTAGGGGCCTATGAAAAAGGTGATCTTCCACTGGATAAAGCAGCTAAAGAGATCTTTGAGAGCTGTTTTTTATGTACCAACTGTGTCGATGTCTGTCCGAAAAGTCTTCCTACAGATATGGTCATTGAGCAGGTGCGTTCAGACCTGGCTGATAAATTTGGTCTGGCATGGTTTAAACGCCTCTTTTTCTATCTCTTACGCCATAGAAAGACGATGGATATTTTATTTAAACTCGGCTATGTTTTTCAAACCTGTGGTTTTAAGATCAAAGCAGAAGCTCAATCCATGACACCACGTTTCCGCCTTCCTATTGTCAAAAAAGATCGACTCTTGCCATCCATGAGTAAGGTCTCTTTTCTTAACAAATATCCAGAAAATATCGATAATGGCGGCAAACGTAAAGTTGCTATCTTTATCGGATGTCTGGCAAACTACAACTACACCAAAATCGGTGATGGTCTTATTGATATTTTAGAAGCGTTAGAGATTGATGCCTTTTTGGCCAAATCTCAAAAGTGTTGTTCAGCACCCGCTTACTTTACGGGGGATTTTAATACCGTTGATGCCTTAGCCAAAGAGAATATCCAATACTTTGAAACATTCATTGACGATGTGGAGGCAATTATTATTCCTGAAGCTACCTGCTCGGCTATGATCAAAGTGGATTATGAACACTATTTTCATGACCAGCCGGAGTGGAAAGCACGAGCTGCCAAATTAAAAAGCAAAATCTTTATGGCCACAGAGTGGTTAGAAAAACATACCCACTTACCGGAGCTTTTAAAAACCAAAAAAGCAAGCACCCAAAGTGTCACCTACCATGACCCTTGTCATGCCCGTAAGATGCAAGGAATCTTTCAAGAGCCGCGAAACCTTCTTAA
>JBFHUP010000267.1:0-3093 GCA_041589975.1 Sulfurimonadaceae bacterium
GATGTCAAGGTAACATCCTCCATGATAGTCATACGCAGCATCGAAACATCCAGAACATCACCCACATACTCTACGCCGTTTTTAACAACACGGATGCGATCCCCGACATGAATGGAACCACCCACAACGATAACCAGCCAGCCCAAAATAGACATAAACCAATCTTTTAAAGCAATGGCGATACCCGCAGATGCAAACCCCAGAACCGTAACCAGATAACTAACATTGTCAATATAGGTCACAAAAAGTATCATCGCCACGATAAAAAAGTTTAAAAAGTTAATGATCTTATTGATCATATAGTAACGTTCGTGATCTTTAATATATTTTTTGAATCCCATTTTAAACAAAAAGGACACACCGATAAGTACAATAATGACAATCAACAAACTTAAGAGCGATTTGATTTGAACTTGAATCTCAGATGAAGCTTGAAACTCCAGATCTTCAATTCTTTTAGCGTATACAGCACCGGTAGCACTGACAACATGTAAAGCATTGTCAAAAGCAGCTATCTGTTTATGGAAATTCTCTTGTTCTTGTTTCCACTTTGGTGTTGGTGAGACGAAAAAGAGATTAGAAAGCACTGACTCTTTTTCATGCAGCAATGCCTGAATATCATTTAACTCTTTTTCTTTATTGAGATAGGACTCTTTGGCTTCAGTTATCGTCTTAATAAAAGAGAGGGCTGAAAAAATCTCAAAAGGGTTACTGATTTCAGGCTTTTGCGGAAGCTCTGAAACTTTAAGGAGTTCGTCAAAAGGTTCTTTGCTCTGCTTTGGTAAAAGTTCTAACTGCTTTTTAAGTGTTGTTTCTTCACTTTTCAAGGCTTCCACAACATCTTTTGTCTCTTTTGTCTGTCGCTTTTTAAGCAGTCTTCTGATCTCTCTTTTGATACGCTTAAGTGAGGCATTTGCTTGGTTGTGAGTCACAAAATTGCTGTAAGCATTGAGCCAAATAGATTTTGTACTTTTAATCTTTTCATCAATAAGCAGATACTTATCCTCAAGCTCTTTAATACGCTCAAGGTTCTCTTTTTCTTGTTGTGTTACATTCTCTTTAGGGACTTTTGGAACATCGGCATAAAGCGACGCAGTAAGGACAGTAATAACAATAGCGATTCGGATGAATATTTTCATGAGGCAAATGACTCCAATACAGCGATAACATCAGCTTTAGTAATATCATTTCGTAATACAACACCACCTATACCCTTAGGAATAATAAAAGTGATAGCATTATTGCGAGACTTTTTATCCAGGAAAAACATATCGTAAAAGGCTTCAGCATTGGCAATATGATAGTTAGTAGGAAGATCAAATCGCTCCAAAAGTCCTTTTACGCTTGCGGCTTCTTCCATAGTCATCAAACCCAGTCTTACAGCCAAAGCATTCGCCATCACCATTCCGATAGCTACAGCCTCACCGTGTAAATAGTGACCATACCCTGATTCATGCTCAACTACATGACCAAAAGTATGTCCATAATTAAGTGCTGCACGAATGCCATTCTCTTTTTCATCTTGAGCCACAACATCAGCTTTGGTCTGAACAGATTTCTCTACCGCCTTAAGAAGTTCGGTCGTGTTATCCAGGTTGGCACCCTCAAGCCAAGCATAAAAATCCGCATCGAAGGTTACTGCCATTTTGACAACCTCGGCGACACCTGCTGCAAACTCACGTTTAGGCAGCGTCTGCAAGAAATGAGCATCTATATAAACCCCTTTGGGCTGATGGAACGCTCCTATAAGATTCTTGCCGAAGCGGTTATTGATCCCTGTTTTTCCACCGACACTTGCATCTACTTGAGAAAGCAGCGTTGTAGGTACTTGTATGAAATCAATTCCCCGTTGATAGATTGATGATGCAAATCCTGTCATATCGCCGATAACACCGCCACCAAAACCAATCAGCAAAGAGTTGCGATCCAATCTATGATCAAAACAGTTATCCAAAATGGACTCAATAGTAGTTAATGTCTTATAGTTTTCACCATCAGGAACGGTAATAACATAAACCTCTTTGGCACTGATATGTGAAAGTAAATAATTTAAATGCAAGCCGGCAACCTTAGGGTTGGTAACAACAGCAACCTTGGTGTCCAGATGAAGTTTCGGCAAAGTGCCTACAATAACGTCATAACTAAAATCTTGTTCTTGTTTAAGCGGGATGTGAATATCCATAAAATTCTCTTAAAATATTATTTTCTTTATCATAACAGAATCTCTCTTAAATATTAAGTACAGAGCCGCCAGTAGGCGAAAAAAGCAGCATGAAACACTTTTTTGAATCGCTATGTTACACATCACACTTTAGTCGGAATAAAAATTTGATGATATTCATCCAATTTGAAGTAGAGTTTTTGCAAGTCCGTAGAGAAAAAAGCCCGCCAGCGACGTGGCAATATCTCTTCCGTAAAAGGAATACACTGCAAAAAGTTTTCACGCTTTTTAAGTACACGAACCGGGTTGTGTGCACTGCGTACAATATGAAATCTTTTGGCAAAAATATCTGACAGATTATCAAAGTGCTCAATAATGGAGCTGTGACGCTTTTCATCCTCATCCACAAAATCAAAGACCGTCAATTTAAGATCAAGTTGTGAACTGATATCAAATACCGCCGTAGAGAGTTTTTCCAAAGCACTGTTAACTTCGGCATTGTCTGAAATTGGCACAATAGACTCTTCTAAGCCCTCTATAGGCTTTCCTGAGAGCTTCAATACCGGAATCTGGGACTTAAACAGCATTTTACGATAGAGCTTTTTGGCAAAAGTTTTATCATTGACAATAACAAGTCCAACATTATAAAGCTGAATATCTTTTAATATTAGCGTGGGCTCAACATCATGTGCCGAGTAATCAATAAGAACATTAACCTCATTACTGTCATGCTGTTTAATTTCAGTCAGCATCGCAATATCTTGAGGGTTCACCACCCTGACATAAATTTGATGCGAAAACTTTTGATGCAAATAGAGAGCTTTTTGAATCATTTTACGAAGTTCTACCATGCTGTTGCTGGCCATATCCAAAAAGAGGTAGAGATTTTTACCATAAGGGGCCGGGAATTGGCCCAATTGGCGTTTTATCGC
>JBFHUP010000268.1:0-3090 GCA_041589975.1 Sulfurimonadaceae bacterium
ATGAAAATAGCTTATCTCATAGGACTTCTTTTTGATATGCAAAAGCATACATTCACTGACAGGTTTGTCTCGGGCACAAGACTCTCCCGGATTGAGTATCAAGGTATCTTTTTCAAGTCGGGCATCATAATTGTGTGTATGTCCGTAGATCATGATATCTCTTTTATGGTGGATATAGGTCGGGTGGTGCATCAGACTAACAGTACAATCTTCCAGAGTAAAGTCATAAGGCTCTTCTACCAGGTTGTAGTCATGGTTGAAACGATAGAGGTGGGCATCATTGTTACCATACACTGCGATATAAGGAAGACCGCTTGCTTCTAAAGCATCGAGTACTTCCGCTTTGACGATATCACCTGCGTGGATGATCTGCTGGGCACCGTGCTCTTTAAGCAGGTCGATCACTTTTTGGCTGCGACCCAGCTTTTTGTGAGAGTCTGACATGATGCCGATTTTCATCTTAGGCCTCGATCTCCGTACGGTTTTTACACTTCAGACACTCATGCACATCTTTACCGCGGAAGTTTCTTGCGACCAAGACACCGTCACATCCATCTTCTTGACACTTAAACTTGGTCAATGGGAATTTTGAGATAAATTTACAGGTCGGATAGTTTTCACATCCGAAAAAGTTACCACGCTTGCTGCGACGTTCAAAAAGCTGACCCCCACAATCCGGACACGGAACATCAAGCGGTTTTGGAGCTTCTAATGGTTTGGTGTTTTTACACGTCGGATAACCGCTACAGGCTAAAAACTTACCATTACGGCCGTTTTTAATGACCATCGGCTCACCACACTTGTCACACACCTGATCGGAGACTTCATCTTTAGACTCGTTTGGTGTCGTGTTGCCATCTTCATCGATCGCTTCGGTGTATTTACACTTAGGAAATCCGCTACAGGCAATGAAGTTGCCATAACGACCTGAACGCAGCAGTAGTTCAGAATTACATTTAGGACAGTTACGACCTGTAGGTTCGGCAAGTTTTTGACTCTTGATCTTCTCTTTACCAGCAGCGATTTTATCCATAAAAGGTTGGTAAAAGTCACGCAGGACCTTTTGCCAATCGGCATGATCTTCTGAGATCTTATCAAGCGTATCTTCCATTTCTGCCGTGAAGTTGGCATCAACGATGTTGTCAAAATGCTCTTCTAAAAGTTCGGTCACTTTAAAAGCGACCTCTTGAGGGATGATCTGACGCTTTTCGATCTCGATATAGTGGCGGGCTTGAAGGGTTGTGATCGTTGGAGCATAAGTCGACGGACGGCCGATGCCTAAAGATTCAAGCACTTTAATGAGACTTGCTTCAGAGTAACGAGATGGTGGTTCGGTAAAGTGTTGAGTCGCGTCCGCTTTTTCAAGCGTCATGGCCGTACCCTCTTTAAGATCCGGCAGCAGTTTGTCTTTATCATCCGTTCCCATGATCTTATAAAAACCGTCAAAGATCAGTTTTCTGCCGTTGACTTTATACTCAGCTTTGGCTGATGAGATGATAAGCGTTTGCAGTTCAAACTGGGCATCTTCCATTTGTGAAGCTAAAAAGCGGTTGTAGATGAGCGTGTAGAGCTTAAGATCTTCCGGTTTAAGATAGGCTGCTGCTTTTTGCGGTGTAAAGTCGATCATCGTCGGACGGATCGCTTCGTGAGCCTCTTGAGCCCCTTTGGCTTTTTTTGTATACACTTTAGATGATTTTGGCAGATATTTTTCGCCAAAACGGTTTTTGATCTCGGTTCTGGCCGCATCGATGGCTTCTGCTGCGATATTAAGACTGTCGGTTCTCATATAGGTAATGAGACCTGTCGTTCCTTGGTCTGTTTTGACCCCTTCATAAAGCCCTTGGGCGATCATCATCGTACGTTTAGGTGAAAAGCCCAGTGCCGATGAAGCAGTTTGCTGCAGGGTTGAAGTCATAAATGGCGGCGGTGTCGAGGTCTTACGGTTTTTATGTTCGATGTTTTGCAGCGTAAAGTTTTCATTTTTAATCGCATGTAAGATCGCTTTGGCATCTGCTTCGTTAGTGATCGTCAGTTTTTCGATCTTCTGACCCTCAAACTTTTGAAGTGTTGCCTCCATACCCGGGGCAAACATCGTATCAATGGTCCAGTACTCTTGCGGTACAAAGGCACGGATCTCTTTTTCTCTATCGACGATGATTTTCAGAGTTGAAGATTGGACACGACCACCGGAAAGCCCTTTTTGGATCTTGGATGCTAATAGTGGAGAGAGTTTGTATCCCACGATACGGTCAAGTAGACGACGGGTCTGCTGGGCATTGACTTGCGGCATATTGATGGTTCGAGGATTATCCAAAGCATGCAGAATCGCTTTTTTAGTGATCTCATGAAAAACGATGCGTGGCAGACTCTCTGGATCTTTTTTGATCGCATGGGCGATATGCCAACCGATCGCTTCTCCCTCACGGTCCTCATCGGTCGCGATAAAGATTTGATCTGCTTTTTTGGCTAACTCTTTAATACTTTTAACCGTAGGATTGTTCTCTTTGGCAATCGAATATTTAGGCACAAAAACACCATTATCATCAACCGTAATACCAAAACTGCTTTTAGGAAGATCGCGGATATGACCTTTGGATGCGATGACTTCATAATCTTTGGACAAAAAGTTTTTAATAGTTCTTGCTTTGGCAGGTGACTCTACGATGATGAGATGCTTCAAACGAACGCCTTTATATATAGTAAATAGAAGTGAATTCTATCATAAACAATAAAAAGAAAAATAAAAAAGAAAATTTTGTTTAGTGGCTAAATAAATTTCCATCTGTGACGATACTATTTCTAACGGCAAGGACGCTGTATTTTTTTTATGCCCTCAAAAGGATTTGATATGGGTTTCAGAATAAACACAAACATAGGGGCTATGAATGCCCACAGGCTAGGTGTGGCCAATAATAAAAATTTGGATGGCTCCCTAGAACGACTTAGTTCCGGTTTACGTATTAATAAAGCGGCAGATGACTCTTCAGGTTTAGCGATTGCAGACAGTCTTCGCAGTCAAGCCTCCTCACTTCATCAGGCGATTGTCAATGCTAATGATGCCATGGGTATTATCCAAACGGCAGATAAAGC
>JBFHUP010000269.1:0-3081 GCA_041589975.1 Sulfurimonadaceae bacterium
CGTTTACCTGTGCATTAAAAAGAAGCGGTGAACTTTTATCAATACTTTTAGTAACAACCATTGGCTCATGCGTACGACGACCTGTTGGTTGACCAGAAGCTTTATCCGTAGGGATACTGACACTGTGTGTAAAAGCTTTAACTAATGACTCATCTTCATGACCATTTTGGTAAGCATTACCAACAGACTCTGGAGTTGTAGCACCTGATGTGATTAAGCCCTGTACTGAGCCTTCAATTGTAATAAAAACCGGGTTGTTCATTTTGTTTTCCTATGTTAATTTAAATTTTATTTTACTCTTTTAAATATTAAAAAAATATGAAAGTTTGTATTTTTTTTTTATTTATTCCATAATATCCCAAAATTCATCGACTCTTTCATGAGGATCCACCTTCAAAGCCTTTTTAAGCCAGCTTCTTAGCTTTCTGGGAACTTTTTTGTAAGAGAGTTTTTTCCATGATTTTTCATCTAATTCCAAAGAACTTTCTTGATAAGGAAGCACACCTTGGTAAAGTTCATAGATAATCACTGCAGTTGAAAATATATCGGATGTCAGGCTCGGTGGCTTACCTTGTAAAACTTCAGGAGCTGAGTAGAGCGGATTAAAGGCTTGAGCATTGGCAAAAGAGAATTGAAAATGCATCTTTTTTTCCACATGCTGCGAGATACCAAAGTCAAAAACCTTGATATTGCCATCATCTAAAAGCATAATGTTTTTAGGATTAATATCTGCATGGATCACCTTCATCTCGTGCAAATAATCAATAGCCACAAAGATCTGTCGAGCCATCTCATCTTTAACCTCATCACTTAACTCATACAAGGCAATATCAGCAAGCATCCTTCCTTCTAAAAACTCCAAGATCATATAAGGGACATTGCTTTTTTTATCAATGCCAAAATCTTTAACATCGATGATATATGGATGATTGAGATCTCTCAGGATATTGTACTCTGCATAAATCAGTGCCCCGATATCTTGCATCTTTAGCATATCCACAGAGGGTAGCTTCACGGCAAGTTTACGCTCATTTTCAAAGTAGGTATCATACATATCTGTCACTTCATAAATGGTACTCAAACCACCCTCGCCAAGATCATCATTCATTTGGTAACGACTGTTTAAGGGATTACTCCAAGGCATATTGTTAAGCATTGACTCTCACAATCACACCAGTAAGGTTGTCATGGGCTTCACCTTGCAGTACTCTTTTAGTCAATGACTGCAAACCGATCTCTATACTTTCTGCCTGTAGTGAAGCTTTGATCTGCTCTGCTGTGACACCTTCATACAAACCATCAGAGCAAAGAAAGTAGGTGTCATTTTTTTGAATGTTAAAACGCTTCATCTCTATAGATAGTTCTCCGGGTGCTGACAAGGCTTTGGTAAGCATCTTTCGATCTTCGCCGTTATGTTCTACTGTTTTAGCATGATCTTGTGTCACTAAAGAGAGTCTGTCATCACGCAATATATAACAACGGCTGTCACCCGAATGAATTGATACGGCTTGATTCCCTTCTACCAGCATCATCACCAAGGTCGTACCGATCACGGCATCTTGTCCCATTTTTTGAACCTTTTTTTGCAAAAGACGGTGAATATTGTATATCTGAGAGGTCACCGCATCGATCTTTTGATCAAAACTACCGCTCATCTGCATCTCGGCAAAGATATCCGTTACCAGATGACTGGCATAATTACCCTCTTGATGGCCACCCATCCCGTCACAAACGATCCATAATCCACGCTCATCACTCACATAATAAGCATCTTCATTATTTTGTCGTTCATGACCCGGATGGGTAAAAGCACTGCTGGTTATTGACATCAAAGTCCTCCTAAAAGTTTAAAGCGGTTCAGTGGATTATATTTAGAGTATTTTTGAGCGACAGAACCATACAGCGTAATACTTGCTTTGTTACTGCTTTTTTTATACTCTAATGTGACACTTTTACGACCGCTTCGTTGCGTGTAGTTTTTAGAATGAAGTTGATCAAAAACTTTAAACAGTGCCCAATCTCCATCTTCCGCCAACGCTAGGACATTATTGGCTTGAATATTAAAGATGTTAAATCGAGCCGATTGATTAGAACTGTCTGCCGGCCACTTGATTTTATACGCTTTTTTAGGTCCATGCTCATAAGCGATATACCTGTTGTCAAAATGCAATTCAACGGTTGCAAGACTACGACCTAGGTAGTCTGCCTTATACGTCAGATTCGTCCCGACATGGCTTCCACTGCTGTTAAAGTAGTTTTTACGGATATCATGCACAGCCAACATCGCTTTAAGGTAGGAGTTTTTAATCGGTAAAGTACTGCCATCAATATAACGGAAGCGGTAGTGACCTCGGTTATAATTCAAAGCAACAAACTTAGAGACATACTGCTCATAAAAGCTATCTACGATCCCCCCTTTTTTGAAAAACTCTTCAAAGTCAGAGATAACAATATCCGGTGCATGTGTAGATCGGGCCAGCGGATAGCGATCTTTCAGTTTACTGTTATAAAAAGAGAGTACCTCATCTTTATAACGCATATTGATAAATTCTTTGGCTTTTGTGAGCAAGAAGTCCCAATCATTGCGTAAGGCATCTTTGAACCATTTATCAACCGGTGTCGGCAGTCCCGATGTCTTCATAATGATCGGAGGATGGCTTCCATTGATACGACTAATAACAATATCAAAAGCATCTTTTTGCGGTGTGACTGAGCCGTGAATCGCTGTAATTTCTTGAAAAACCGTGCTCATTTTTCCCATGGCATGCTTGAGTTGCGAAGCCCCTTTACTGTCTGGTGTTAAGAGCTCATGATATTTGGAAAAATAGCGTCTGATATCTTTTACACTTCGGTTACTCATTTGACGTTCAGCTTCGGCAATCGCTTGTTTAGCCAAAAGTTTGGCTGCTTTGTTTTTAGGCTTTTTCTTACCCTTATACTTTTGTTTTAACACCTCTGCCGGTGTAAAGATAAGCGTGTTTTCTTTTACTGCTTCTAAAATGGCATAAATAGGTGAATCCGGAGCCGTTAACACCGTCAGTTGATTACTAATAGCCGCGACAGAGTTATATTTTGGAATAC
>JBFHUP010000270.1:0-3053 GCA_041589975.1 Sulfurimonadaceae bacterium
CAGTGTATCATTCATACGTTTGAGATCTTCAGATTGGGTTCTTAGATCCAAGGTGAGCTTTTTAAGCTTATCAATAAAGAGCCGGATGAAGTATTGTAAAATAAAAAAGATAATCAGCAGTGAAAGCAGGGTATTGATTAACAGCTCTTTGGTTGCCTTATCTAGGGTATCCAAATGATCATTGATTGCATAGGCATAAAGCAGTTTGGCGGTTACTTCTTCTTTAAAGTCCAACAGATCCATACCAGGGTCAATCATATAATGGTCTCCCTTTTGGGTTGTCAACGTCAACCGTCTTTTAAAAGTTATAGCATCGATATGGCTGCTAAAGAGTTGATCGCCTCGTGCAAAGGTGTAGTTGCCTTGGCCATCTTTGATAAAAAGAGCATCTTTGGTTTCAAAGACATCCCGAGTTTGATCCATCAGGTATTCGGGTTCCACACCAATCTCCATAAGGCCGATGTAGACACCGTCATAAAAGATGGGCGAAGTAACACGAAAAACTTTTTGAAGTTTGTCGCTTTCAAAACCGTAAAGACGTTTTTGAAGTCGATTGGTTTCGATAATGATTTTTCGATTGGCATTGAGTTTATCCCCAAAGAGATAGGGCTTGTGCATACGTAAAAATGCGGAGCCGTCAGCGAGTCTAAAGGTCATAATTTTGATGTAGGCATTTTGGGCAATCATTTGGTGATAAAAAGGTAAAGCCTCATGATATAAGCTCTGGCGATCTTTGGATTTGAGTGCCTGCTGCAAAGCTTTTTGGGAGATAATCGTATCGGATATAATGGAGAGATTATCTTTAAGCTGGGAGAGGATTTTGTGAAAGGAACGGCTGATATTGGCATGCAGTTTATCGATACTGCGTTCAAAGTTTTTACTCGCATTGGTGTGTTGATAGTAGAAATTAACCCCTGCAGAGATAAGGATAATAAGAAAAAGCAGAGCAATAATTTTATTTTTGATACGATTTTCTTGAGTCATAAATTCCCTTACTGTTGTGACCCTCTAAGTATAGTATTTTACATTTTAGTAGTCTATAAAATTTATCTTATTTCGCATCATTTCATAGAAATTTATATCTGATTTTTATAGATAAAAAATTTAACATTTAAAGCCTACATAATATTTTTTAAAATATACTCTATTTATGACTATTATAAGGAATAGATATGGAAAGCTTTGAAAAAGTCAAAGTGAAGCGACCTGAACCGACAGATATTGAGATGATTTTTCCGGGAGGTTCGATGATTACCGAAACCGATCTTAAAGGTCGGATTACTTTTGCCAATCGTAAATTTATGCAGATGACGGGTTACAATCTGGACGAACTTATAGGGACGCCTCACGCTATTTTACGTCACCCTGATATGCCTAAAGAGGCCTTTAAAGAGCTATGGGAAACGATTCAAAAGGGTGAGGAGTGGCATGGCTATGTCAAAAACCTTCGAAAGGATGGTGCGTTTTATTGGGTGCATGTTTTTGTCAGACCCAAAGAGGATGAGGCTGGTAAGATTGTAGGCTATATTGCTGCCAGAAAAGTGCCTGATGCGTATGGTCTTAACAGAGCCAAAGAGCTTTATCCCAAATTGATTGCCCAGGAAAAAACTGGAAAAAGGGCTTAATCCTGCTATAATGTCCCAAATTAAATTTTGGGATCTTTTTTATGTTTACACAGATAGGCTTTTTAGGTAGCCGTGCTCCACTTTATATTGATATTATTGCCGTAGCCTTTATGATCTTGCCCATACTCTTTTTTTACTCCATCCGATATGCGATTATCAAAGAGATTAAAAAACATATCGTGACACAAATTATGGTGTTTATACTGATGCTGGTTTCGGTGATTGTTTTTGAGGTGGGTATGCGACTGGCAGGTGGTTTTATGACCTATATGGAAGCATCATCAGCCAACTACAGCTTTTTTATTACTTTTTTGGTTATTCATATTATTACTGCGATTATTGTGATTAACACTTGGTCGTATCAACTCATTACGGCCATTAAAGCCTATCGCAAAGGCACTTTAGTTGGAGATGCAGCTGCAAGTCATAAACGAATCGGGAAATATGTTGCCATTGGGATTATGATTGTTTTAGCCCAGGCTGCAACGGTCTATTATCTTCTGTTTGTCAGTTAAACTTTTAAAATGCCTCTGGATCAATAAGAAAACTGAAGGTTGAACCCTCATTGGGTTGACTTTTGACTTGCAGACGTCTGTCATGAAGGTTCAATATATAATTGACAATGGCAAGACCGAGCCCCATGGAGTTGTCCCAGCTGTTTTTATCTACGCGGTAAAATTTGGTTTGGATCTTGTCAAGCTCTTGGGCACTGATCCCGATCCCTTTATCTTTAACCAAGAGTCGTTTTTTACCAATCTTGATTGTGACATCTTCACTTGAATATTTCATCGCATTATCTAAGAGATTCACAATAACCATCTCGATCATGGTCTTATCCATATAGACTTCACGCTCTTTGGGTTTGTATTTGATATGTCTGTCGGGGTATTTTTTTTCGATTGTCGCGATAGCGTCTTTGACGGTTTCGCCTAAGTCAAAATACTCTTTATGAGCCGTAAGATCATTGTTTTCAAGCTTAACAGACAAAGCCAGACGATCGAGCATAGTTGTGATCTTTAGGCTGTTGTTTTCAATCTTAGAGAGAAATTTTTGAAAAATCTTCTCATTTTTGGGTTCAACCTTTTCCTCTTTAAGCGTTTGGGCATAACCGGAGATGGCGGCCAAGGGATTTTTAAACTCATGGCCTATGGCGGAAAGCAGGTCATTTTGCTGTTTGTACATCAGTTTGAGTTTGGCGGCACTGCGACGTCTTTGACGGTCTCGACGATCGAGTTTGGCTACAACCTGCTTGAGTGTTCCTGCGATATTGATAAACTCATAGGAGAAATAGAGCTTAAGCGGTTTATTGTAGGTTTTATTTGAGACATCTTCCAGATAGTTGGTCAGGGCTATGACATCATCTTCCATACGGCGGCTCATACGAAGAGCAACCAGAAAACCGATGGTACTCATAATGGAAAAAACCAG
>JBFHUP010000271.1:0-3041 GCA_041589975.1 Sulfurimonadaceae bacterium
CAACGGCCTTTGGGTTATGAGCCCAACGAGCTACCGAACTGCTCTATTCCGCGATATTTGAATAGGTATTAAATGTATGAGTAAAAAGAGGATTACATATAAGAGGATGTAAATCTTTGTCTTTTAAAAGTGGGCAGCTAATTCTGCCCAGGTTTTTTTATAAAGCAGTAACGTTTTCAGCCTGTGGGCCTTTTTGTCCCTCTCCAATTTCAAAAATAACTTTTTGTCCTTCATTAAGAGAAACACGATCATAACCGTTACTATTTATTTGACGATAGTGTACAAATACATCTTTGCCACCATTTTCTTGTTCGATAAAACCGAAACCTTTATCACTGTTGAACCATTTCACGGTTCCGTTTATTTGAGTTGCCAATGCAATTCCTTTAGTTGTTAATACATATCACTGTCGATATGCTCAAAATTATAAAGTGGAGTGTTTTTCTGTTGGGAGGTTAATACTGTAAACTGTAAGTAAGCAATAAAAATCTTGCCTTAGATGAAACTCTAAATCATCATTCGATTTGTGAAGTATAGCTGAACAAATATATAATAGCAAGTTTCTTGATAAACTTTTAAAAGTGATCAAAAAGTAGACTTTAGAGATTTTTACAAACTTATATAACTTTTTGAAAAACAAAGTGGCTTGTTACAATAAATACTTATTACACTTTATAAACGTTTAAACACTCAAAAAAGTTTAAAAATTATAAAACAAAATAGATAATAGTAAAATAGTGAGCTGCACTGCCTGCAAAGACAAAGAGATGCCATATACCGTGAAAATGGCGTCTATGGTCAAAGGCATAAAAAATTATCCCCAGTGTATACATCATACCGCCACCAAAAAGCCACCAAAAACCTGCCGAAGTGAGCTTATCTAACAAGGGTTCCAGAGCGATGAGGATAAGCCAACCCATCAGGGCATAAATTACCACAGAAACGGCCTCATACCGCTTGTCTCCTACCGATTCCTGAATCATCCCAATCAAAGCCAAAAGCCATACTGCACCAAACAACGACCATCCCCATGCTCCATGAAGTGTTACCAAGGTAAAAGGAGTATAACTTCCTGCAATCAAAAGATAGATAGCCAAGTGATCAAATCGTTGAAAAAGCTCTTTTAGCGGGCCGCTGTACCAGTGATAGAGCGTTGAAACTGCATAAAGAACAAAAAGCGTAATTCCATAAACAGTAAAACTGACGATTTTCCACGGATCTCCCTGAAGTGACGCAAAGACGATCAACACCACCATACCAGCCAAGGCCAAGATTGCACCTATGAGATGGGTGATTGTATTGAATTTTTCGCCTTGGGTCATGGTATTCCTTTTTTCTTCTTTCTTTGCCTCAGTATATCATGTAAATATCACACTGTTGAAAATCACAATTTTATTAAAGAGATAGAGTCATAAGTTATATTATTTTATAAAATTAATTTTACTTATATGTAAAACATGCTACAATACAAAATCTTCAGTGCACTTCGGTCTGCATCTGACTTCGTTTCTGTCTTCTTACGATTACCTTAACAATTTTTATACATTCAATAAAAGCCTTGATCGACCCTCATGGTCTCAACTCTGCGGTAGGCATGAATCATTCAAAGGGACATCTATGTCATTTCAAAAGCTAGAGCTTTCAAAAGAGCTACTTAAAGCAATCTCTGAGTTAGGCTATAAAGAGCCTTCACCCATTCAAAAACAGGCAATACCCTTAATATTACAAAAACGTGATATCTTAGGCGGTGCCCAAACAGGTACCGGGAAAACCGCTGCCTTTAGTCTGCCAATGCTACAGATGCTTATGCAAGCACCAAAACCCAAAGGAAAACGTCCTGTACGTGGACTTATCCTTACACCAACACGAGAGCTTGCGGCTCAAGTAGAGCAGAACATTCGTGCCTACGGAAAACACCTCCCACTTTATAGTACTGTCATCTTCGGTGGGGTACGACCGGGTAATCAAATACAAGCTCTCAATCGAGGCGTAGATATTATTGTAGCGACCCCAGGACGACTACTAGATCTGGTCGAGCAAAAGCACATTGATCTTTCCAAGACTGAGTATCTTGTCTTGGATGAAGCGGATCGCATGTTGGATATGGGATTTATCCGAGACATAAAAAAGATTTTGGCAAAACTTCCAAAAAAACGTCAAAACATGCTATTTTCTGCAACTTTTTCCAAAGAGATTAAAAACTTAGCCGACACCTTACTGCACAAACCCGCACTCGTTGAAGTCGCTAAACAAAACAGTACGTCCACACAAGTCACCCAACATGTTTACCCTGTTGATAGAGAAAGGAAACGTGAACTACTATCACATCTCATACAAACTAATGGTTGGACGCAATTACTTGTATTTACCCGCACAAAACATTTGGCCAACCGGCTCTCAGTTCAGCTTGAAAAAGATGGTATCAAAGCAGCCGCTATTCATGGTAACAAAAGTCAATCTGCACGCACCAAAGCGTTGACAGATTTTAAAGCTGGGAATATTCAAGTATTGGTTGCGACTGATATCGCTGCAAGAGGTATCGATATTGATCAGCTTCCGCATGTAGTGAATTTTGAACTCCCTAATGTATCAGAAGACTATGTCCACCGTATTGGACGTACGGGACGTGGCGGTAACGTGGGTAAAGCCATCTCTCTTGTCTGTGTCGATGAGCATGAATTTTTACGCAACATCGAAAAGCTTATCAATACAAAGATCCCTGAGGTCACAGTAGAAGGATTTATCCCCGACCCAAGAATAAAAGCTGAACCGATCCATCTAGGAGGTCAACGTAGTCGTCCCAGCAGACAACCTCGTACGGCTCGCGGTGGCGGTAAAAAACAAACATCCCGTAGCAGTTCACGAAATCATGGGAAGAATCATTCTAAACAGAGGGCAAGTTAATGGCCCGTAATAATTACAGCTATGCCAAACGCCTTAGAGAGCTTGAAAAACAGAAGAAAAAAGAGGAAAAACGTAAACGAAAAGCAGAAGAGATCTCTTCTGCTGATCAACATTCCACAATCCCAACTAAGCCGAAC
>JBFHUP010000272.1:0-3037 GCA_041589975.1 Sulfurimonadaceae bacterium
CTGATCTATAAATAGCTCTATGGAGATCTTTACGAGGATTAGATCTTATAAACTAACTAATTAGTTGACTTTTAAAAAAAAGTTTGTTACTATTTTAACTAACTAATTAGTAAAGGAAGGATATGCCGCGGTCCAACAGTGCAGCAAAGATCTTAGAGAGTGCTTCCACACTTTTTGCCCGTCACGGTTTTGCCGGAACCATCATGGATGAACTGGCAGAACTTGCAAGTGTGAATAAAGCAACAATCTATTATCACTTTAAAGATAAAGAGGCTTTGTATGAAAAGGTTTTGGTAGATCATTTAAGCAGTTTGGTTGATGCTCTTACGGTGGCTGTAGAGAGTAGAACAAATGCGATAGATAAATTGGAGAACTATATTATGACTTTCGCATTGGAAAATGCTAAGCGGTCTGTTATGACATCAATCATGACACGCGAAATTGCAGGTGGCGGAGATTGTATGCCAGATGCTGCCAAAGCTTTGATGCATAAAGTCGTTATGACGTTAAAATCTATCATCATGCAGGGTATAGATGAAGGGGATTTCCGGCCCTCAAATCCTATGGTGATTCATTTTATGATTGTAGGGAGTCTCTCTTTATATATCACCAGTGAACCGATGCGAAAAAAAATGACTTCGCCTGATGCCCAGATCAAAGAGGCTTTTGTAAACTCAACGATCGAAGAGGTGGCACGACAAATTTCAACCATGGTGCTTTTAGCACTGAAAAACAAAGGATAAGTATGCGAACCGTTATAGAACGTATTGATACACGACTGGAACAGTTGGGGTATTTTATTGTAAAGAATCGATTTAAGGTTTTAGTTGCACTGCTTTTGATGGTCGCTTTTTTTCTATCTTATCTGCCTAAGACCACGGTGGATACGTCAACTGAAGGATTTTTGCATCAAACAGATCCGGCTCGCATTGCTTATGATAAGTTTCGAGAACAGTTTGGACGTGACGAACGTATGGTCGTTGCCATTGAGGCAGAAGATATTTTTAGTTTTAAAACACTTGAAAAATTAAAGGCCCTGCATAAAGAACTTCAAGCTAAGGTACCACATCTTAATGATATGACCTCATTGATCAACGCCCGTAATACCCAAGGTAGTGAGCATGCATTATTGGTTGAGGATCTTTTTGAACATTGGCCTCAAAATGAGGCCGACCTGCAGAAGCTTAAACAGACGGCTTTGGCCAATCCGCTTTATAAAAATGTACTGCTTTCCGAAGATGCAAAATTCAGTGTTATTGTCATGGAGTCCAATACCTACTCATCTTTGGGTGAACAAAACACAGATGAGTTTGGCGGATTTGAAGATACAGCTGATAACAAGCCCCAAAAGTTCTTAACGGATCAAGAGAACAGTGAGATGGTTCAAGCCGTTCAAAAGATTGTCCAAAAGTATCACAGCGAGGATTTTAAACTCTACTTTTCAGGTTCACCAACGGTTTCTGCTTTTTTAAAATCAACCATGATGCAGGATATGAAGAAATTCAATATTCTCATTATTGTTACGATCATCATTTTTTTGAGTCTGCTGTTTCGTCGTGTTTCAGGGGTCCTTTTACCACTTCTAACGGTGATTTTAGGTGTATTGCTTACACTGAGTCTTATGGCTATGATGGGTGTTCCGATTAAGGTGGTTACTCAGATTGTCCCTTCGCTGCTTCTTGCGGTAGGGGTTGGAGCTTCGGTACATATGTTGGCTATCTTTTACAAACATTTGGATCAACACGAAAATAAAGCCGATGCCATTGCCCATACTTTGGCTCACTCCGGGTTGGCCGTTATTATGACCTCATTAACCACAGCCGCAGGTATTGCCTCTTTTGCCCTTTCAGAAGTAGCTCCTGTAGCTGACTTTGGTCTGTTTGCATCCTTGGGTGTACTGTTTATTTTGGCTTTTAGTTTGATCCTTTTGCCTGTACTGCTGGCGATTTTTCCTATTAAGGTTAAAAGCGTCGATAAGAGTCAGTTACACCATGACTTTATGGATAAGTTTTTGCACAAGACAGCACAGTTTTCTTATGAACATGCAACAAAAATCACGATCATCTCACTGGCTTTTATGATGACTATGGCCTTTTATGCCACAAGTATCATCTATTCTCATAATACCTTGACCTGGTTTCCTGAAGATCACCCGATACGTGTGGCAACCCAGACGATTGATCAAAAGATGCGAGGGTCAATCTCTTTAGAGGTTATTGTAGATACCCATAAAGAGAATGGACTGTATGATTATGCCTTGCTGCAAGATCTTGAGCATTTTATAGCCTATACGCTTTCACTGAAAAATGATCGTTACTTTATCGGTAAAGCTATGAGTATTACGGATGTGATGAAGGAGATTCACAAAGCCTTAAATGCCAATGATCCCCAATTTTATACCATAGCCAAAGATAAAAAGCTTCTGGCTCAGGAGATTTTACTGTTTGAAAACTCCGGTAGTGATGATTTGGAAGATTTTGTGGACAGTGCATTTTCCAAGGCCCGTATTACGATTAAGATGCCGTGGCTGGATGCATTTGAGTATCATGATGTCTTGGAAAAACTTAAAAACTATACCGATACACACTTTGTCAACGGTACCTCGGTGGTTATCACTGGTATGATACCGCTTCTGTCCAATACAATGAGTGCAGCCATAGAGAGTTCGGGAAGCAGCTATATGATCGCTTTTGGGGTTATCACTTTGATGATGATCTTTTTACTTGGCAGCATCCGTTTGGGTCTCATTAGTATGATTCCCAACCTTTTTCCGATCTTTGTCGTGCTTGGTATGATGGTGATATTTGATTTTTCATTGGATATGTTTACCATGCTTATCGGAGCCATCGTTATTGGTATGGCAGTAGATGATACAGTGCACTTTATGCACAATTTTAGACGGTCACATATAGCTTCCCATGATACCAAACTCTCCATTGATCAAACGCTTAGAAGCAGCGGTCGGGCGATGATGGTTACCTCTATCGTTTTAAGTGTTGGTTTTTATATCTATATGTTTGCCTCACTTAACAACATC
>JBFHUP010000273.1:0-3002 GCA_041589975.1 Sulfurimonadaceae bacterium
ATTCATGGCATCCAAAACGACTTGCGGTTTTTGAGAGGTTGCGGCACTATCAAGGTAGATGATATCGGTATGATGAAAAAAAGGGAAATCTTTCCTACAAGCTGCTGTCTTCATCTTCTACTCCTAAGGCTGATATGACACACTGCTTATGTTCCTTATCCAGATCTTCAAGCAATGTTTTGATAAAGGCATTAATAAGCATTGATTCTGCTTTGGAAGGTGTAATGCCACGCAAGATCAGATAGTTAAATGCCTGATCATCTAACTCACCTACGGTTGATCCATGTGAGGCGGTTAGATCATCACTGTAAATCTCTAAATGGGGTTTGGCATGAATCTGAGCCTTCTCATTTAAAAGAAGTGCGTGACTCGATTGCAAAGCTTTAGTTGATTTTGTCCCCTTGTTGATGGTGGTTGTGGCATCAAAAACTCCTACAGAATTATCTTTAAGTACCTGTTTGGATGCTACCTTACTTTCAGAGCTGTTGCCATGATGCGAGATATCACAAGAAAAGATCTGTTTTTGACCCATCGATGCATGCAAAAGTGATTTGACATCTATATGGCTATCTCGGTCAAGTGTTGCAAGTACAAAGTTTTGTAAATGCTGCCCGGAAAGATAGGCACTAAAAAGTTTGCAGTAAGAGCCTTGTAAAAGAGAGAAACTGTTTTGGACTATGGCAACAGCATTTTGGGCAAAGGACTCTATTTGTGTTAACTCAAGATGGGAAGCCTGCTTAAGTGTACTGTGGGTACTGTGGGAAACAAAGCCATTTTGTGCACCGTTAAAATGTAATTCAATCCAGACGTGAATGTCCCTTTGTAGTTCAAGGTTGACACAAGAGGTCAAAAAGGTGTCTGCACAATACTCTAGATAAACTTTAAGACGCAAATCTTGCTGAAAAATCAAGGTAGGATGGTTGCGATCTTGAGATTGAGCCAACGCATCAAAAGGGTTTTGGGGATTGCTGACAGGGTGGTGAGTAGTATCAATGATAACACTTTGGGGAAGATTGTGCTGCAAGAGTTTGCCATCATAGATATGGCACCAATAACCTTCTTGAGGAGCTTCAAAAGGGATGTGAATCGTTTGATCCTCTTTGAGTTCATACGCTACATTTAGATAGTTGTCCATACCAGCAAAGTGCCACTTTTCACTTTTTTTCGAAGGGAGTTGCAGTTGATGCTGTTGCAGAATCTTTTCAAGGGGTAATAACATCGTCATACCCTCTCTCTTCAAGTTGTTTTGCAAGTGTTGCATCACCGCTTTTGATAATTTTGCCTTGATGCAGAACATGAACCCAGTCCGGTTTGACATACTCAAGCAGACGGTTATAGTGCGTGACCATAATGATGGACCGATCTGCTGTTCGCATCTGATTGATCCCTTTGGCAACGGATTTGAGTGCATCAATATCTAACCCCGAATCGATCTCATCCAAAAGTATAAGTTTGGGTTCCAGCATCAGCATCTGTAAAATCTCGCTTTTTTTCTTCTCACCGCCGGAAAAGCCTACATTGACCGAGCGTTGCAAAATGGCTTTATCCATATGTAAAAAATCCATATGTCCCTGCAGCTTTTTCATAAAATCAGGCGATGACAGCTCAGATTCACCTCTTGCCAAACGTTGTTCATTGAGAGCTGTTTTTAAAAAGTAGATGGTATTGACACCTGGAATCTCAATAGGGTTTTGAAAACTCATAAAAATGCCTTGTACAGAGCGTTCATTGGCTTTAAGATCAAGCAGTGGGTGCTTTAAATAGCGTATATCTCCTGTTACGGCAGTTTCATAAGAGCCGGATATGGCTTTAAGCAGCGTTGACTTACCGGTACCGTTAAGTCCCATGATCGCATGCACTTCACCTGCTTTGACTTCCAAGTCCAGATCTTTTAAAACCTCTTTGTCGCCGATAGAAACATGCATATTTTTGATACTTAACATTATCCTACGCTCCCTTCTAGTGTAATACTTAATAGTGCTTTGGCCTCTACGGCAAACTCCATCGGAAGTTGATTGAGTACCTCTTTACAAAAACCATTGACTATCAGTGATATGGCTTGTTCCTCGCTTAAGCCTCTTGCCTGAGCATAAAAGAGCTGCTCATCCGAGATCTTTGAGGTTGTAGCTTCATGTTCGACTTGAGCGGTAGGGTTTTTGACATCCAAATAGGGATAGGTATGGGCAGCACAGTTAGGCCCGATGAGCAAAGAGTCACACTGTGTGAAGTTTCGGGCATGTTCAGCTTGCGGTCTGATTTTGACCAATCCTCTGTAGGCATTACTCCCTTTAAGTGCCGATATCCCTTTAGAGATGATGGTTGAACTGGTGTTTTTACCTATATGAATCATCTTTGAACCGGTATCCGCTTGCTGAGCTAAGGAGGTGATGGCTACAGAGTAAAACTCTCCATGGGAGTTGTCGCCTAAAAGCATACATGAGGGGTATTTCCAAGTGATGGCTGAGCCTGTTTCAACCTGTGTCCAGGATATTTTGGAGTTGTCACCCAGGCATTTGCCCCGTTTGGTGACAAAGTTATAGATACCACCTTTACCGTTTTCATCGCCCGGATACCAGTTTTGAATGGTTGAGTACTTGATCTCTGCATCTTTGAGTGTAATAAGTTCTACGACAGCCGCATGCAGTTGGTTTTCATCTCTGGTTGGAGCTGAACACCCTTCATTGTAAGAGACATAGGAGCCTTCATCAGCAATGATAAGTGTGCGTTCAAACTGTCCGGTATTGATCGCATTGATACGAAAATAGGTGGAAAGCTCTACCGGGCATCGTACCCCTTTAGGTATGTAGGCAAAGGTCCCATCAGTAAAGACGGCAGCATTGAGGCAGGCAAAATAGTTGTCTCCCATAGGAACGACTGAGGCGAGATACTTTCTAAGAAGTTCCGAATGGTCATTGATCGCTTCAGATATGGAGCAAAAAATGATGCCAAGCTCTTGAAGCTTTTCATGAAAAGTTGTTTTGACTGAGACGGAATCAAATACC
>JBFHUP010000274.1:0-2984 GCA_041589975.1 Sulfurimonadaceae bacterium
AATCGAGGATTGAAAGCTGCCTCGTTGTTTCTGAAAATCTTCAAACATCTCTAGTAAAAGATTGTACTCACGTTCTTGCTGTGAAATATCATTATGCAGTGATTGGAATTCCTTATATTTCCTGACAAAGGCATCCGGAAGCTTCACTCCAGACTTTTTATACGCGACCAAACGTTCCTTGATCTCTTTGATCGCAGATTCATGCCTCTTATAAAGTCTCTTTTGTTCATCCAGTTTCTTTTTAGCCCGATTGATTTCAATACGTTTCTCTTCAATAGAGTCTTCCAGTTCTTCAAAAGCCTGTACATTGTCACCCACTTTAGCCTGATCGATCGTTAAGACATTTTCGCTGCCCCGCATTTTTTTTATGGTTATTGATTCGGAGGCGATCACATTCACATGTGATGCCAAGATCTCAATCGTAACGTGCCGTCCAATAATCTCACCTCCGGCAGCTTGTTCGACAAAAACCTCATCAGCTTCTATCCGTCCTTGTTCCAGACGTCTCACTTGAACCTCTTTACCCTTAGCCAAACCCCGATGCAGATTAATATCAATTTCAGGGGCCATCAAGACACTGCTTTTATGGGTCTGTCCCCCGATCTTGATCTTTTGGGCCGTTACCGTTGAGTTGCTTCCGACATTACCTTCAACATTAACTTCTGTAGCTTCAACTTCAACGCCCATACCGATAGCATCACGCATCGAGTCATCCTCTTTGACATGAATGGCTATATCCGTATTAAGCCCTGCATTGACATTGCCCGTAGATTTAAAACTGATCTCACTAACTTCAAGCTCTTCCTTGACGTAGTAGCTGTTTTTATCAATATCGATATAGCCGTTTTTCTTGGCAAAATATTCAATCTTCTTCTCATCTTCTTTGATCTCAATCGTCGCTTCATCCACGGTAAACTTGGGTACATGAGAAGCATCAGCTTCAGGCACTTCAATAAACTCGCCTTTGCAGTTTCGGCCAGGTTGCCCTGTAATGGGTTTACGATAGGTAATTAACAACTCTCCTGCTTCTACAGCAGTAATAAATCCCCGCTTTTTATAATCAATACGACCATAATCATCTTCGTTTTTGTTCTTATTTTCAAAATGTAAAATCAATTTGTCATGAATGGTTTCAACAGAGTGCAGGCTTTTTGAAATCAAGATCCGTCTGTCTTCTTCGAAAGCCACTGACCCATTCACCTCGATTGAAGCACTCAGTTTCGCCAATTCAGTCACCATCTCACGATCCCAGATATCAATAAGTATATGTGTTCTAAGTTTTCGACGGTTGAAATAGTCTCTTAAGTCGTTAGACAAATCCCCTGTAGCCTCTATCACCGATCCCGCCTTGATCGTTGCATAAACAGCTGTCAAAGATTTATTACCCGAAATGGTTAACTCAAGTTTTGGGAACAGTGGTTCTTCTACTGGAAAGATTTCCGCATCATAGACCTGTTTAACGACAAGTTCAGGATCGGCAGGCTTTGTATCATCTTGGAGGCGGTTAAGATCTTCACGGGTTGCTTCTCTAAAATTATCGTCAGCTTTTGGGGCAGCTTTTTTGCTGTTTGACTCTTTTTTCTCTTCCCCTTCAGAAGAGCCCGTTTTTTTGATATACATCTCCATTTTGATCAGTCTAAAGTCCAAATCATGTACAGAGAGTTTATACTCTTTAGCGATCGAGAGCAACTCTTTGACAATATTGGATGTACGAACAAGTTTCGAAGTAAATACCTTTTGATCTGCCATCGAAGAGTTTTCCCTTTAGTCTGATATAATGCTATCTCTAATTATTATCTGCTAATAGCAATTATTATACCTAAATCAGGTTCAAGGAGCTTGCTTTTTAATGTTTCGCTCAATTTTCACCAACAGTTTTGGTATTTTAACTTCCAGAATCCTCGGTTTTGTCCGTGATCTACTCACGGCTTCGATACTGGGTGCCAATGTTTTTAGCGATATTTTCTTTATAGCCTTTAAACTCCCTAACCTCTTTAGGCGTATCTTTGCTGAGGGAGCATTTTCACAGACCTTTATCCCCGCTTTTACCCGCACCACTAAAAAAGCTGTTTTTGCCATTCGAATCCTGATATCTTTTTCCGTTTTTATTCTGATCATGACACTGTTTGTCCAGCTCTTTTCGGAACAGGCCACTTTTTTAATCGCCTTTGGTTTTGATGAAGCTACACGAAAGTTGGCAGCTCCTTATGTGGCGATCAATTTTTATTATCTTATTTTGATCTTTTGGGTCACGTTTTTTACCGCTATTTTGCACTATAAACACCACTTTGCGACCTCGGCTTTTTCTACAGCACTGCTTAATATTGCTTTGATTGTAGCACTGCTGCTTTCGCAAGATGAGACACCTGATATCATCGTCACTTTTTTAAGTTATGGTGTCATTGCAGGAGGTATTTTGCAGCTGGTTGTTCATATCATGGCGATCAAAGCCTTGGGACACAATCAACTCATCATCGGCGGCTTTAAATACTACCGACGCAAAAAGCGTGTAACCGACACCCCTTTTGGGCGTTTTAAAAGTAACTTTTTCCCAGCAGTTTGGGGTAACTCCACGGCTCAGTTAGCAGCCTTTATCGATACGGCTCTCGCTTCGTTTTTAGTCACAGGTTCGATCTCTTACCTCTACTATGCCAATCGTGTTTTTCAACTCCCTTTAGCACTGTTTGCCATTGCTACGACTTTGGTCATTTTTCCCAGAGTTACCAGAGCTTTAAAATATGATGATGCACAATTAGCTCAGCAGCAACTTAGCCGTGGCTTTTGGTTTTTATTTCCGCTTCTGACGCTTTCTACCGTGGGGGGCATCACGCTAAGCCATGAGATCGTATGGCTTTTATTTGAAAGGGGAGCGTTTACTCAAGATGACCGTATCACGACAGCCAATGTCCTAATCATGTATTTGATCGGGTTGGTTCCTTTTGGGATTGCCAAACTTTTTTCGCTGTGGCTGTATGCCAAAGAGC
>JBFHUP010000275.1:0-2968 GCA_041589975.1 Sulfurimonadaceae bacterium
CAAAAAGAATAAACTGACCAAAATCTCCACACTTTATGCCAAGATGAAAGCCGCCGCTGCGGCAGATATCTTTTCCAAAATGGATGTCAAAGAAGCAACGGCCATCCTCACCACACTACCCCCTAAGGTGCTGGGAAAAATCTTTGCCAAAATGAAGTCGGATAAAGCTGCAGAACTTACCCACGAACTGGCTTTGATGCCTAAAAAAGAGAAGTGATAATTTTTTAATTTATCCACCTTTAACCAAAACTAAGATATAATTGCCTTTAACTATAAATGTAAGGTTAGAGATGCGAATTACACCGATGCATGCTACGCATGTTGCTAATATGATTGCTATAGATTTAAATAAGAGTAGTTTTGTAACTCTGACCAAAGGTCTTGAGCCTGTTGCCGCTCAAGCCGCTGAGATTATTTTAGAAGATTTAAAAAAAGAGCACGCTTTAGAAGAGCGTGTTAGGGAGCTTATCGATACCCAGGAAGAGGATATCGAGTTTTATCAGGCTGATGAAAAACAGCTGTTTTGGATGATCAAGAAAAAACTTGCTAAAGAGTTTGGAGTTTTGTTGTCGTTTGAAGATCGTTATAGCAATGTCGCTCATAAGATTTTGGATCAGCTGTATGAAGAGGATCTGGCTCACTATGATGTGACCGAAAATCAGGTGAAAAATATCATCTTTAATTCCATTGAAGATTATATGGATGCCTTTTCAGATATCGAAGACAGTGTGACGGCAAAGATCGCAGGCTACAAACGAAAACTTCACTACGGCAGTGAGGAGTATGAGATCGTTTTTCATAAACTCTACACCGAAGAGTTACAAAAAAGAGGGATGGCTTAATGGCTGAGACGGTTTTAAAACCTGTTTGGATCTATTTAGAAAACGGTACTTTTTTAGAAGCTAAAAGCTTTGGTGCCCAAACAACTTTAACAGGTGAGATCGTATTTAATACGTCATTAACAGGGTATCAAGAGATCGTAACCGACCCCTCTTATGCGGGTCAGTTTGTGACGTTTACGATGCCAGAGATCGGCAATGTCGGAGTGAATGTCCAAGATATGGAAAGTCTTGGTGCATTTACCAAAGGTATCATTGTACGTAACTATCAGTCTCGCTTCTCAAACTTTAGAGCAGAACGTTCTTTGGATGAGCTTTTAAAAGAGTTTGGTGTGATGGGTATTTGTGATATCGACACACGTTATCTGACTAAGATGCTTCGCAGTGAAGGATCGATGATGATGATCGCATCGACTGAGATCTCTGATGAGGCTGAGCTTAAAGCGAAACTTGCTTCAAGCCCTCGTATCGAAGATGTGAACTATATCGAAGAGGTCAGTACGAAAAAGAGCTATACCCATGATCACGGTAGTTTTAATGCCACTACTTTTGAGTTTAATCGTGATCTTAAACCCCAAGCTAAGATCGTAGCGATTGATTTTGGTGTCAAACAAAATATCTTGAACGAATTGACCGAAGCAGGACTCGAAGTGGAAGTGGTACCAAACAGTTTTGATGCCAAAGAGCTCATTGAACGAAAGGCCAAGGGTGAGATCGCCGGTGTCTTTTTATCGAACGGTCCGGGAGATCCTTTGGTGCTTAAAGATGAAGTAGCTAAGATCAAAGAACTGATTGCTGCCAAGATGCCGATGTTTGGTATCTGTTTGGGGCATCAACTGCTTTCGATTTCACATGGGTATGATACGTTTAAGCTGAAGTTTGGACATCATGGGGGTAACCATCCGGTGAGAAATGAGCAGACAGGTCTGATTGAGATCACGGCTCAAAACCATAACTATAATGTTCCTAACGAGATCACCGAGATCGCTACTGTGACGCATAAAAACCTTTTTGATGACACAATCGAAGGTCTAAAATATAACAGCGGTAATATTTTTTCGGTTCAGCATCACCCTGAGTCAAGCCCGGGACCGCATGAGAGTCGATACATCTTCAAACAGTTTGTTGATGCCATTTCAAGCTAAAGGCTTGGCGTAAAATCTATAATTAACGTTAAATGAACACTTATTTTATAGAATTTTCAACCTAGAACCAAGGACGCTTTTGGACGCCATAGACATAGTAGCCATTTTACAGCTTGGATTTTTAGGCTCATTGGGCCACTGTATCGGTATGTGCGGTGGTTTTATCGTGACTTACACCTCTTCAAAAATAGATCCCCAACAGCCAAAGATTTTACAATCTCTTTATCATCTGCTTTACAACAGCGGTCGTATCAGCTCCTATGTACTTTTGGGAACCCTTTTTGGGGCTTTTGGTGCTTTATGGGAAGCGACACCGCTTATGCGGGGTATTTTGTTTGGTTTTGCGGGTCTTTTGATGATCATTATGGGTCTTTCGTTAGCCGGTAAGCTTAAGTTTTTACAAAATATTGAGTATGGTTTAACTGAAAAAGTGTGGTACAAACGCCTTTTTACCAAACTGATAACCAACCAGAATAAAAGAAGTTTTTATTTTTTAGGGATGTTGAATGGTTTTTTCCCATGCGGGTTAGTTTATGTGGCTTTGGTTTTTGCTATGAACACTGGTTCAGCATTCAGCGGGGCTTTTGTGATGCTGCTTTTTGGCTTAAGTACCATCCCCGCACTTTTTGGCTTTGGCTTCTTTGTAGGTATGCTCAAGCAATTAAGTTTCAGAAATATTATGATCCAGTTAGCTGCCATTACTGTGATTTTTTATGGCGGTTGGACTTTGTTAAAAAGTTATAATAATTTTGATAAGCACTTTAATTCGCCTCTAGAATCACATGAGGGTAATATTAATAAAACAAATAATACCCACCACTGCCATTAAAATAAATTTTATCTTAAATAATAAATTAATTGAAAAATTTATAAATATAATATTCTCATTAAGCTTCATAATATAAACTTCTTAATATAATAATAGTTGCAAATCTATGTCTATATAAAAAAGGAGGCTGTAAATGGAAAATCGTTTAGAATACG
>JBFHUP010000276.1:0-2939 GCA_041589975.1 Sulfurimonadaceae bacterium
CGCGAGCTACTTCACTACGAACAAGCTCTGGTTTAAGATCTTCAATTTTTGCAACATACTCCATCTCTTCAGTGATAATGCCTTTCTTAGCATAATACATCTGTGTACGTACAGGATCGTTTTCTCTCTTTTTTACCCATTCAGTTCTCATGATTTTTCCTTTCTATATAAAGTATTTGAAATTTTCTTCATATTTTAAGAAAATTTAACACAAACAAGATAAAAGAAAGCTTTGATAGTGTATACTTTCGTAACACTTTAAGAAAAAGGATAAAAATTGTCTGATTTTTCTCTGATTATCTTAGCAGCAGGTAACGCTTCACGCTTTAAAATGGGTGTCAAAAAACAGTGGATTCGCATCAATGAGGATCCATTGTGGTTACATGTAGTCAAAGAATTTGAGTCACTTAATATTTTTAAAAAGATTATCATCGTTTCCCATAAAGAGGAGACTTTATACATGCAAAACCATACCCAGCACTTGATAGTCCCAGGGGGTGAAACACGTCAAGAGTCACTCATAAATGGATTGGCAGAAGTAGAAACTTCTCATGTGCTTGTCAGTGATGCAGCCAGAGCGTGTATATCTGAAACACTTATTCAAAGTTTAATCGATGCCAAAGATCAAGCGGACTGTATTGTTCCTTATTTACCCCTTTATGACACTGTTGTGTATCAAAAAGAAACAATAAATCGAGATGCATTAATGCGGATACAGACACCCCAGCTTTCCAAAGTAGCAGTTTTGAAACAGGCATTAAACAGTGAACTCACCTTTACCGATGATAGCTCCGCTATCGTAGCAGCAGGTGGCAGCAGAGCCTTTGTTTTAGGACAGGAGCAAGCTCATAAACTAACCACTTTAGATGATTTAGCGAAACTGCCTTGCCTCAAAGAACCGTCACATGACTATTTTGTAGGCAGTGGCTTTGATGTACATGCCTTTGAAGATGGTAAAGTCATGCAATTAGGCGGTGTCTGTATAGACAATGTAGATTACGGATTTAAAGCCCACTCTGATGGAGATGTAGCGATTCATGCTCTGATTGATGCCCTGCTTGGAGCTGCCGGCATGGATGACATTGGCACCTTGTTTCCAGACAATGATCCCCAATATAAAGGTATAGACTCAAAAGAATTATTGACAACAACTTATAGTAGATTGGTCAGCTTTGGCTTTAAGCTCACCCACGTAGATCTTACTATTATGGCCGAACAGCCTAAGATCGCTCCTTTTAAACGAGCGATGCGACAAAGCCTTGCCACACTCTTAGATTTGGCACCGATTCATGTGAATATCAAAGCAACCACAACAGAGAAGCTTGGTTTCATAGGGCGTAAAGAGGGTGTTGCAGTATCTGCAACAGCCACATTAAAATATTATGATTGGACACAGAAATAAAATGAATATCTTGATAGTTGAAAATGAACTATATCTGGCACAAAGTATCGCCGGTAAATTGACAGAACATGGTCACATATGTGAGCAAGCTGCATCCATTAATGATGCAAAAAGAAAAGAGCATTATGATATTGTTTTGCTATCTACAAATATAGCGGGTCAAGACTTTTACCCTGTTATAGAGCACTATAAAAACTCCATCATTATTTTGATGGTATCGTATATCTCCAATGATACGGTTTCACAACCCCTTAAAGCGGGAGCCAATGACTATATCCTAAAACCTTTTATGATTGAAGAGCTATTGCGAAAAATCAACCATTTCCAAGACTTTGAACTTTTAAAGCGTCAAAATAAGACCTATGAGCGTTATTTGACAAAGAACTTCAAATCACATACCTTTAAAGAGCAAATGGACAACGAACCGCTTCCCCTTCTTATCTTCTCAAATTTTCAAAAACATGCCGATGCTTATGCCTTTGACTATGCTCAGCATAATGAGCGTTTTTTGCACTTTATCGCATTATCAGATCCCAATGCATTTGACGAGATCAAGATGCTGCCTAAAAAAGAGCTGCTTTATCTGACAGAGTTTCAACTGCTTAAAAGAACGGAACGCAAACAACTTGTTGAATTGATTGCTGATCGAGATGTACTGGTTTCGACAACAGATAACAGTGAGACCGAAGAGCTTCGTATGATTGAACTTAAAAGTGATAATAAGGTCTTTGACCAGGGCGATATCATGCCGATCGAAGATTATGTCAAATATATCGTTTTAAACTATCAGCACAAATATCCGGATACGGAACTATCGAAAAAACTGGGCATCTCCAGAAAAAGCTTATGGGAAAAGAGAAAAAAATATGGCATCATCAAAAAGAAATAAAGCTCTTTATATTGACGCTCAAGCCGTTTCTGCTTTGTGTCTTGCTAAAGCCGGACTGCTATCACCTGTCGATGCTTTAATGTCTGCAGAACAGTTCCAATCACTGGTGGGATCCAATGCTTTAGACAAAAAAGAGTTTCCCTTTCCTTTTTTTCTGACACCCAGCGGTAAACGTAATATCGAAGTCCTTAAAGAGGCAAAAAAAGGTGATTTTTTAGATCTCTACTCTAACAACGAACCTGTAGGTAACATCTGTGTCGATGAAGTGTTTGAAATTGACAAATCTGAACGTCTCAGACAGATCTACGGAACAGACAACCTGACTCACCCAGGTGTTGAATCCACAGCAGCCAGACTGGGGCCTTATGGCGTTTCAGGTGAATACCAGATCAATCTGACCAATATCAAAGCCAATATTGAGATGATCAATAAGTTTAAAGAACAGATCAATGCCAAACATCTTACTGCGATGATGATTGCTGCTAATCCATTGCACCGTGCCCATGAACGTGTTATTCGTCAAGCATTAGAAACCACCGATCTGGTTATTTTGTTTCTACTTAAACCACTCACTAATGATAATGGCCTAGACTATAATATACGCTAGGAAGTACTGCACAACTATGTCTCTAACTACCTACCTAAAAA
>JBFHUP010000277.1:0-2938 GCA_041589975.1 Sulfurimonadaceae bacterium
AAAGTGGTTCAAGAGCGGCATTGGGCGAGGTCATGGTCGCAATGGTAAAGACAACGGGTTCAAAACTTTGAGGCAAGGAATCCATCTCTGCCATAATTGGAGCCACAGGAACGGGTGAAAGCCCTCCGCCTACGATACCTTGTATATCGATATCTTCTAAAATTACAATAGAAGGAGCGATACTTTTAGCTTGTTCATAGACACGGGAGATACGGTGTTCATCAAAAAGCTCTATTTGAGAAATGGTCATATAAGGCATATCCAACTCTTTGGCAAAGGCTTTGGCCAGCATCTTTTTACCGATATGGGCACTTCCGTGCAAAACAAAACCTTTAGGCTGTGTCATACCAAACTGTTGTAACCGTTGGGGCTCTTTTAAAAGTCGCACTACCTCCAAGAGCTCTTTTTTGACTTTTTCATGCCCCGCTATATCCTCAAAACTGATTGAAGATGCAGAAAACTCTTCTCCTGCCGTGACCTGGACCACCTGCTTGCTATACGCAGCCTCTTTAATGTGACATATGACAGTACTTGCATCCAGTGAGTATTCCCATTGCAAGGATACCCGTTCGCGTTGATCTCTCAAATGCTTTAAGAGTTTCACTTCATCCTTTAAGGCCTCTTTGAAAAAGGCTTCTGCCTCTTTGGAAACATTGCAGGTAACTTGAGTAATCTCATCAGAGAGCTTAAGTGCTTTATAGATATGGGTAAACAACACTTCGGATATCTTCTCTTTAATATGCTTGGCATTCAGATAAGGAGCTAAAGAGAGTGTCAAAAGTGCCGCTATCTTATCAAATCCTTCATACTTAATGGCAATCGAACTGTGGGCTAAAAAGTTTTGCGACATGACATGAAGAGAACGGGCTCCTATCTTAATGAGTGATGCCAGCGTCAGTTTATTAAAAGGAACCACACTGTTTTGATTTATTAAAGAGAGCAGCTTAGCATCAAAGGCCGGCTCGACAATGCCGCCTGAAACCATCTGCTCCTTTGCCATACGCTCAACCAAATAGGTATGTGCCGCCATCGAGTCAGTTTCAACCAACGACTTAAAGTCTTGCTGAAAAATATAGGGTGCAGCTCTCGTCGTTGTAAAAACAATCACCACCTCTGAAAAATCAATCTCACTGTTAGCTTTATCGCTAAACAGAGCAAAGAGTGTCAACTGTACTTGAAGATCAGCTTTTTCGATATCCTCAAAAATAAGCAGTGACTGAGGATTTTGAGTCACAAAAACAGCAATATCTTCTGCAATCATAGAGGAACTTTTTGAGGCAGTTTCACTTTCAGTATACCAATCCATATGAAAGGTTTTAGATGTTTTAAGACTCTCATCATGTTCTAAAAGTTTTTGGGTCAAAAAGTGCTTACCGCTGTTAGGCAAACCTACAAAAGTAAACAGTGCTCTAAACAGAGATTTCTTCTCTAAAAAATAGCTTTTGGAGAGTGTCTCTACCACCATCTGTACCGCTGTTTGTTGATCAAAAAGCTCAGATAAAAGTAACGCTTCCAACTCACTGTTGTGATATGCCATAACATCTCCTTTAACCTATGATACCAAATCTGTCATCTGCTGGCAAGCCTTCAAATTGTTTCTCTACTATCACAAAATAATCTGAATTTTAAAATTTCATCGCTGCACTCATTACTTTTTTTACAACTCCTTGATATACTCATGTAAATTTTTTACACAAATAAAGGAAAACCCATGAAAAACCGTCGTGACTTTATGAAATCATCTTTGGTTGTTTCCGCTGTAGCACTTACAGCAACAACCATCCCCCTGCTTGCCGGACAAAACACCAAGGCAAACATCTTTGCCTACTCTAAAAACAACCCGGGTCGCTGGGAAGGAAAAGATAAATCACATGCTCCTGTCGTAACCATCCAAGGCAATAAAGTCACAGTAGAAACGAAACACGGTATGGCACCAGAACACTACATCGTTAAACATACACTACTTTCCGAAACTGGAGAGGTCGTAGGTGAAAATGTTTTTTTCCCACCACACGATAAAAAAGCCCTCTCCCATTTTGAAATCAAAGGAAGTTATAAAGAGCTTTATGCCCTAAGCTTTTGTAACCTTCATGATCAATGGGTAACAAAGGTTACACTCTAAACTCCTACAAACACCCGTATTTAACGGGGTTTGTTATTTTTGATTTTTCTGATATAATATATTTCTTTTTCTTATAAAGGAGGTATGTTGTGAATCACAATAACATCAAAGTATACACGCTCTTTGTATTAAGTGCCATGTTCATCATCCTTCCTATTTTCATATTTCAACACTTTTTTGTCTACAATGATTTTGAGTCCAAATACCTTCTGGCTCCCCTACTGGTCTCCATCATCTTCGGTTCCCTGATAGGCTATATTTACATTCTTAAAAGAGACATCTTAAGAAATGAACAACTCTTTCATGCCATAGCCAATGAAGCCAAAGAGTTCTCCTACTTTCAAGATCTTCAAGGTAATTATCTCTATCTTTCTCCGGCAGCAATCAAACTAACAGGTTATGATCAAGATGTTTTTGAAAACAATCCTAACTTTTTTGCCACACTTGTTGTTGATGAAGACAAACCGTTGTGGGAAAAGCACCAAAAGCTTGTCAGAAGCTCTAATGCCCATGATGAATTGGAATTTCGTATCCAACATAAAAATGGTGACATACTTTGGATAAATCATAACTGTTCCATGGTTTATGAGAAAGGTCAGCCCATTGGTTATAGATCAGTTAATACCGACATTACCCAGCGAAAAATTGCCGAATCGGAGATGACTCATTTGGCTTTACACGATTCTCTAACAAAACTGCCCAATAGAAAATCTATCTTTGAAAAGCTTGATCAGTTAACATCAGATAAAGAGCCATTTTCTATACTCTTTTTAGACCTGAACCGCTTCAAAAGAATCAATGACACCTATGGTCACC
>JBFHUP010000278.1:0-2927 GCA_041589975.1 Sulfurimonadaceae bacterium
AAAGCGTTTCACAGGCCCTAGAAAAGGCCGATGTCAGAGGTTTAGATAGCTTATTCAAGAGCTTTATCAACGATCTCTTTAACGATTTGATTGCCGATATTATTGCTGCTTGCCGGTCCGCTTTTAATGGCTTGACGGGTCATGATCTGTTCTTGGATCATTTGATCTTGTTTTTGAAGCATTTCTCTGTTTTGTTCGGTGATGATCTCTTGGAATTTGGCAATTTTTTGTTGTGACTCCAAAGCAAGCTCTTCTACTTTAAGCAGGGCTTCTTGCAAGGCTCTTATCGCTTTTTTCTCTTTATTGAATGCTTTGAGCTTCTCTAACTCTGTAGTTTTATTGACAACAGCGGCAATGAGTGGAGCTGGAATTCCATAGGCAACAAGTAGGGCAATCTCTTCCGAATTAAAGTTTTTATACCCTGTTTTGAGACGATTAATCTGGGCTTTTAAAATATCGTGTGATCGTCCTTTTGTACTTAAGATCTTCAGGTCCCCGATCATGAGCTCTTCAGGGCCATTAAGAGCCAATTGCCACTTTTTATTGGTCACGAGCTCTAAAGCTTCAGGGTATTTTTTGACTAAGGCTTTGAGGGATAAAAAGTCATCTTTAGCGATATACTGACGTATCTGCACTTTAAGATAAAAGGGTTTCATAACGGCGACATAAGAGGTTTTTTTGGCTTGTGTCGCAACATCCAATGCGGACAACCCTTTAGCATTGGTATGGGTTATAAGATCTGTTTTTTTCAGGATCACTTCGATGACGGGTTCCATACCGTCATGTGTTACGGCAAAATGTAAAATAGAGTCTTTGCTTTTTGCTTGAATCGTGTCGAGCTTGACACCCCCAATATGCAGAGCCAACAAGGTTTTACTATCTTTGGCTAATACCGCTTTTTTAAGAAGTTCAAACTTATAAGCCTCACTCAGCTTTGTCGATTTTTTTAATAGGTATTGCACGACAGGAACATGAGCATTCATGACAGCATAGTCAAGTGCCAATAACCCTTTTTTATCTTTAAGGGTTGCTTCGAGCCCTTTTTTACTTAGAAATCGTACAATTTTAATGGCACCTGATTCAGCAGAGAGGTGTAGCAGTGTTTTACCGTCTTGAGTGACTTGATCCAGTTTGGCACCCTTTTTGATCAGCAGATCTAATGTTTTCAAGGAGTTGGAACGCATAGCAATTTGTAAAGCAGTCAAACCGCTTTTGGTTGTGGCGTTTAGGTCCGCTTTGAGCTTAAGATAAAACTTGATCAGTTTAAAGTGACCCGATTCAATGGCAACAAAAAGTGGTGTTAATCCCTCTTGTGTTTGAAGTTTGAGATCGTTAGCAGATGCTTGTAAAAGCATATCAATGACCACTTGGTTGTCAGCTTTGGTCGCTGTATGGATGGCTGCGTAGCCTGCGTTATTAAAGATGTTGGTTGCAGCTGAAGATTGTAAAAGGATGGTAATGATACCTTGGGCATTTTTTGAAACTGCCAGATGCAGCGGTGTGAAACCTTCGGCATTAAGCAGATTGATATCTGCTTTGTTTTCAAGTAGAAGTGAAACCATGACATCGTTGCCTGCCGCAACTGCTAAATGCAGCAGGCTGCTGCCTGATGCATCCTTGGTGTTGACATCTACCTTGGCAACAAGATGTTTTTTAACTAAAGCGGTATCACCTTTTTTGACGGCATCAATGAGGGTGGCCGGTGTGTATAAAGAGGTCTGAGCAGCACTGGCATCAGTTTTGGCTGCCTGCTGGGCACAACCGGACCCAAAAAGAGTAACAAAAATAGCTAAAAGTAAAGAGAAGAGGGTTTGACGAGGCATCATAATATCCTTTGCATGAGAAGATATTATGATTGTATATCGAATTATATTAAATGCTACTAAGAGTTACTTAGGAGACGAATGAAATCTTGCCAATCGCTACCCAGCTAATCGCAGAACAAACCCCTGCAACAAATCCTGCAAGGATATCATCACCCATGACACCCCATCCGCCTTGAACCTGTTTATCAACACGACCGATGATAGAGGGTTTCCAAATATCAAAGAGGCGGAAATAGGCCAGACTCATCAGAGCAGGGATAAAAAGATCCAGACTTTGGGGTTGCATAAAGTGGTAGTAGTGTTCCAGTGGTATCATGGCTCCCGGAGCAATGGCAACAGCTACAAAAACACCGGCTACTTCATCGATAACGATACGTTTGTCATCATGGATGCCGGTATCATCTTCATAAGCATTAACGATTTTTGCACCTATGATAAGCAGAAAAAGTCCCAACATAAAAAGTGTCGATGCCGGCAGTACAAGAAGTATAGCCAAAGCTACGGGAAACGCAGCGATACTTCCAAAAGTACCTGGTGCTTTAGGGATTTTACCCACATAAAAAAATGTTAAAAAGAGGTCTCTCACAATGGTTCCTTTTAGGTAAGTGAAGTAGTTTGATACAGATTCATCAGTGCCAGATAAAAATCTTTGTCACTGTGCTCTTCTAAGATACCGACATTAGGCATGATGTCATAATAGAGTTTTTCAAGATTTTTAAAGCGTTCGGGAAACAGATGTCCTAAAATCATAGAAGAAAGCTCTTTACGCATGAGTACCGCAGGCGGTAAAAGACCTGTTTTCATAAGCTCCAGAATCGATTCGGAGTGGTAGGAGATATGATGGTGCTGACCATGCGGACAGGTTTTAACACTTACAAGGGTCTTACAGTTGTTACAGTAGACAAATTCGCTGACTGTTTCGACTTCGATATCAATGCCGTCAAGAGTATCAATAATCGATTTATTCATATTATGATCATAATACATACCGATACCGGCATGATTATTTCCGATGATGAGACGGTCACATCCATAATTCTTTGCGACGATGGCATCTAAAATGATCTCGTTAAATCCGGCAAAAAGGTAGTTGGTCTCAAA
>JBFHUP010000279.1:0-2904 GCA_041589975.1 Sulfurimonadaceae bacterium
GACTCTTAATGATCCAAGACCCAAGGTAGAGATCTTATCCTCTTTAGCCACATGCTCAGGATTACCGTTAATCCCATGATCACCCCAAAAGGCAAAGATCGTATTTTTTGGATAGTTTTCCTTTTCCAAGAGCTTCATAAAGTAGCCGATACTATGGTCCATAAAGCGGTAAGAGTTCAGTTCTTCAAGAGACTCAAATCCATATTTATTCAATGTCGCTTTATCAATATCGGTTACAAGTTTAAAGTCATGGTTATCATCTGGAATGGTATAAGGTCTGTGATCTCCTGATGTCTGGATAATAGCAAAAAAGGGCTTGGTCTGCTTTTTAAATACATCATTGGCTTCGATAAAAAGATCGAGATCCGAGATACCCCAGACATCGACATCCGAAAAGCGATAGGCTCCCTTCTCTTTGAGATGTAGCCCATCGATATTTTTGCTTAAAATCCCACGGATGTTCCCCCAAGAGGCCGAACCACCTAGGAAATAAAACTTCTCATAACCTTTAAACTCATTAGCTACTGAATGCTGATCAACAATCAGTGGATTACGTGACGATGTTCCCTTCATCTCAGTATCTGGTATCCCTGTAATCGTTGTCCAAATAGAGCGGGCAGTCCCCGTAGACGGCGTAAAGAAGTTTTTGAAATAGTACCCTTCATCTGCCATTTTTTTAGCATGTGGTGTAGGATTTAAAGGATTGCCTGACATGGAGGTTTTATAAGATGCAAAAGACTCTACGATGATGAGAACCACATTGGGCTTCTCGCCTAAAGTCTTAACCGGTTTGACGGCTCTGTTAAAATTGAGATGCTTTTTATCTTTATGCTCAACCCCTAAAAAATCAGCCACAATATCATAATATTGTGTCGTTTTTTCCTTGTCATAGGTCACACGTCCATTTTTCCAAGTATCCAGAAAATAGTGCATCGGGTGGTAAGTAAGCTGAACCGCAAAAGGCTTATCTGAAAAAGCGGCATCCGACCATCGAAGCGGGTATTGGCCCAGTTTGCTTTGGATCATCAAAAAGACGATAAAAAAGCTGACAGCTCCTATGGCTGTACCCTTCCAAAAACGCCAAGTTTGAGCGGTCCATGCCATTTTTTTAAAGCTTAACGTCAATAATAAACTTTTCAGAAAATGAAACAGACCCAACCACCATTGAAAATCACTTGCATCTTCCTGTCCATAATGCTTGATACGATTATTTAAACGCATCGCAAATGCTGTTACTGTTAGCACAACAGCTAAACTGATCCAAACTACAGGATAACTCTCCCACACCATCTGGCTTGATATCTCCCAGTTTTCTAAAAAACGTAAGGCAGTAAAGTCAACACGCGTATGTAAATACGCATAATGACCCATATCGATAACATAAAACATAAAAACGATAAAAAAATAAAAGGTAATTACAGTCACCCAAATATAGCGATGCCATCGTGAGGTAAAAGGGCTGAACCACTTTAATCCGCCCAAAAGATAAAGAAAGAAAAAACCTACCATAGCCACACGAAGATCAAAACGAAAACCCAACCACATAGCCATACTGAAATCTTCATTGCTGATCGGATCTGACGGATCATTAAATGTCAACCAAAAAACAAACCGAAAAAAGCTCATAATCAAAGTGAGCATTACTACGCTGGTCAAAATAAGTTTAAAAAGTCTTGGCGTTTGTGACCAAATCAGGGTAGCTGTACTTTTCATAAATCTCCTTTTATCAAAGCTTATTATATCCCAATTCTTCTTGCAGGATAATGCCTAATAGACTTTTGATGAAATTTTCGCTATAATCGCGTTCTCGAATTTTAGGACTATTCGTTTTAAAAATCAGAAAATTGTGAATGAAAGGAAGCATGATGCCAAAGATGAAATCAGTTAAAGGTGCTACTAAGCGTTTTAAAGTGAAAAAAAATGGCCAAATTAAACGTGGAACTGCTTACAGAAGCCACATTTTAACGAAGCAAGATGCAGGTACTCGTCGCAAGCAAAACACTCCGAAAGTGATTGCTAAAGTTGACGCAAAAAACATCAAGGAAATGATTAACTAAGTTAATCCAACAATAATTTAGATATTTTTAACTCTCCATACATTTTCTAAAAATGATGGACAAGTTCGATTATCGACACCTACACATTAAAGTATAAATAGGTCAAGGAGACAAAATGCCAAGAGTAAAAACAGGCGTTGTAAGACGTAAAAGACACAAAAAAATCTTAAAAATGGCGAAAGGTTTCTACCAAGGTAGAAGCAGACATTTTAGAAAAGCGAAAGAGCAAGTTGAACGTTCACTTGTATACGCATTTCGTGATCGTAAACAGAAAAAACGTGAGTTCCGTAAACTATGGATCATCCGTATCAATGCTGCATGTCGTTTAAATGACATCAACTATTCACAATTTATCAACGGTCTTAAAAAAGCTGGTATCGAGCTTGATCGTAAAATCCTTGCTGATATGGCAATGAACGATGCTGCGGCATTCACTTCAGTTGTTGCATCTGCAAAAGCTGCTTTAAAGTAATTTAAGCAGTCTCTCTTAGGACTTCGGTCCTAAACCATTTTTGAACACTCCCACAAACTGTCATTCTCAACACAAAATTTCGATATAATCTGCTATGAATTCCAATCAAGGAGACCCTATGCTTATCAGGATCCAATCCATCCTTGTAATTACAATATCTATACTCTTTACAGCATGTAGTTCCTACCCTGAGAGTGCCGAAGGTGTGGCTAAGGCAGTCTGTTTAGAACTTAAAAAAGGAAGCTTTGATCAGCTCGAGCAGTATGTCTCACCAGAAGAGAAAGCCTCTTTTAAAGAGAGTTTTGCCAAATCCGAAAAGTTTTTACAATCATCCATCGCTAAAAATATGTTTGAAACCATGCAGTGTGACAAAAA
>JBFHUP010000280.1:0-2863 GCA_041589975.1 Sulfurimonadaceae bacterium
CCCTTCTTGAGAAAGAATCCCTTTGTTGGGCTGAACAAAACGAAGGTCAAAAACGGTAATCGTATCACCTGAAGGTGTCTGCATCGTTTTAGCTTCTCTCACTGCCGGTGCTGGCATGATCGTATGATCTACGGTAAAACTGTCTAATAGTGGCATGATGGTTCCTTAGTTAATTTTTGAGTATTGTAACGTGTCAAAGTAAAAAAGAGTTGATAGATATAACTAATATCCTTTCATCTCCCCTTCTATCATGTTTAAGGCTTCACGAATCGCATCCAATGGAGCAATTTTACGATCTTTAAGACGCTGCAAGGCCTCCTCTTGAATCTTTTGTATATAGATCTTTAAAAGTTCTTCATCATTCATCTGCCGCTCCTTTGATTCGCTTTACAGCTTGTAAGACATTATCTACAATAACTTTCGTATATTGTTGCAGCTGCTCTTTGGTCTCATAGCCCGAAGTCACTGCCACATGTTTAATGCCCGCATTTTTGCTACTTTCAATATCCAAATGGGTATCTCCGATGATCCACACATTGTTATGCGTCACACCCATATTTTTTAAGGCTTTTAAAATTGGTTCCGCGTGAGGTTTGGGTTCAATCACATGTTCCCGTCCAACTAGAGTCTCAAAATAGTGCATAAGATCAAAATACTCCATAAGCTCTTGGGAATATTTTCCTGTTTTGGTCGTTACAATGCCTAAACGGGCAAAAGTTGCAGCCTCTTTGATCGCTTCAATAGCTTGCGGCAACAGTGTGGTTTTGGCACAAGCAATGCCTCTGTAGTACTGCTTATAGGTATTAACATAATCCCATATATCATCTTCGGCTATTCCCAATGTTTTGTACATATCATCCAAAGGGTGTCCGATCAAAGCTTTGATCGCCTCATCACTGGGATGTGTAACCCCATAATGATCAAAGGAGTTATGAAAACTTTCTAAAATAGCTTGCGTCGAATCAATCACCGTTCCATCCAAATCAAATAAAATTACCACCTCATGCACTATTGTTTGCTCCTTTGATACACAGTTTGACCCTCAACAATGGTCTGCAGTACCTTGATCTTATGAATCTCATAGGTATCGATCTCAAAAGGGTTATGATCCAATATAATCATATCCGCCATTTTCCCTGTTTCTATTGAACCTAACTCCTTCTCTTTGCCTATTTGATAGGCTGCATTGAGCGTATAGGCCTGAAGTATTTCGGGAAGTGTCAGCCGTTCGTGAATACTGGAAAGTATATCTGCATGTTTACCCTGACCAATCTTTTGTCGGGTCATACCAATTTGTATGCCGTAAAAAGGACTGCAGCTTTGCAGTGATCCGCACACCGGATAGTCACTGCTGGCACTAACCCTGACGCCTTGATCAAAAAAGTGCTGATAACGTGCCAACTTATCTGCCCATAGCTCATCATAAAGCATATAACGGTACTCATAATAACCCCCGCCAACCGCATCAAAGGTTTGGATATTAGCCACGATACCCAGATCTTTAAAACGTCTGTAATCACTATCCTGAACCATATTGACATGGGCCAATGTGACTCGTGATCTGCTTTGAGTGTTGCTTTTTAAGGCAGCTTCAATCGCATTTAACGCTTCATGTACACTGCTTGCCTGAGAGGTATGAATCATCACATTGATATCAGCGTTTAAGATAGGCTTGAGATAGTTACTTAATGCCTTTTGCCTAAAAACAATACCAAAATGGTCATCATCGGAGTTATCATTGATAAACTTTACACTGGTAAGCTGAAAGCGTTTTGTGTTATAACGCTTTTGCCACGCCTTAACCCTCTTTACGGCACTTTTGGCATCTTCGTATGTTAACGCCGTAAAAGAAGCCATATAGCGTAACGGCAGACCTTCATTGTGATCTAACTGTTGTAACGCTTTAAAGGCCTGCTTTTCCATAGCTGGTACACCTGCATCAAAAAGCGTTGTAATACCGTAAGAACTGAGTCGCGGCAAAAAGTTTTGCAGGGTGCTTTGAAATGTTTTGGCACTGGCCAATCCCAAAGTATTAAGATGGGGCCAAAAAGCAGCTCCTTCGACCAAAAATCCTGTAGGTTCCCCCTGTTCATCTCGATCATAATAATAGATCCCTTGAAGCGGATCAGGTGTCTGCTTGGTGATACCCAAATAGGCTAAGGTCTTTGAATTCACCCAGGCTTGATGACCATTATTGGAGATAAAAAAGGCCAAACTATCGGGGAAAATCTCATCCAAATATTTTTTGTGCGGTCCTTTGGGGCCAAAAGCATAAGGATAAAATCCAACGCCGGCATAGATTTTTTGATCGGGGTGTGCTTGTTTATAGGCATTAAGTCTTTGAAGGATCTCTTTTTTACCTCGACATGATTTCAGTGAGACACCTAAGCTTTCGAGCAAAACGGCAATAGCTGTATGGGTATGAGCATCGATGATGCCGGGCATGATAAATTTGTTTTGGGCATCCACAAGCTTCGTGGAGTTTTGCTTAAATTCTAAAGCCTTATGAGTACTGCCGACAAAAAGTAGCTTGCCTTGATCAAAAACCACTGCCTCAGCCCAAGGCTGTTTATGATTAAGTGTATAAATGTTTGCATTATAAATAATCGTATGAGCATACAGTGCTGCAACACAGACAAGTAAACCAAGAGCGTAACGTATCACTCTTTAATCCACTCGATCTGATTATGTTCAATACCTACAATCGAAGGGATAATCGGTGAGATTTTTTGATTGACTGCAATGATCTCGTTGGGAATATATAAAAAGACATAGGGATAATCTTTAACAATAAGAGAGAAGATTCTTTTGTAGATCTTGGCAAACTTCTTTTTATCCAGTGTCTTTTCTGCCTCCTCTATAA
>JBFHUP010000281.1:0-2850 GCA_041589975.1 Sulfurimonadaceae bacterium
GATTAAAAAGCTTTTTACTTAGCTTCTGCTTGTACTGCTGCTACCAGCTTTGCTACAATCGACGGATCTTCAAGCGTTGATGTATCTGAGGTAATCTCTTCGCCTGCAGCAATCGTTCGTAAAAGACGTCTCATAATCTTACCCGAACGGGTTTTCGGAAGGCCCGGCGAAAAGATGATATGATCACACATCGCAATACTACCGATCTCTTCTTTGATAATGGCATTAATCTCATCTTTCATACCGCTATGTGCTTCACCATGCATCACAACATACGCAAATAAAGATTCTCCTTTGACAGGATGAGGACGTCCGATGACAGCCACTTCATCCAAACCTTCATATTTGTTAATTGCGGCTTCTACTTCAGCTGAACCCATACGGTGCCCTGAGACATTAATAACATCATCTGTACGGCCTGTGATGGTGATATAGCCGTTTTCATCATAAATAGCACCATCACCTGAAAAGTAGATCGGCTTGCCATCTTTTTTAACATCACCAAAATAAGAGGAGATAAAACGATCCGGATCACCCCATACATTTCTGATCATTGACGGCCAAGGTTTCGTGATACAAAGAAGACCTTGCTCACCTACACCTTTAATATTGCCCTCTTCATCAACGATCTCAGCCATGATACCAGGCAGTGGCAATGTCGCACATGCTGGTTTGATCGGTGTCGCACCTGGAAGCGGTGTGATCATATGTCCACCCGTTTCAGTCTGCCACCACGTATCAACGATCGCACATTGGCTGGTTCCAACTTTTTCGTAATACCATTTCCACGCTGGTGGATCAATCGGCTCTCCAACGGTTCCCAGTACTCTTAACGAAGAGAGATCATATTTAGAGGGTTCATCTTCACCTGTAGCATGTAGCAGACGAATGGCGGTAGGAGCGGTGTAAAATTGATTAATCTTATATTTTTCCACCATTGCCCAACAACGCCCTGCATCAGGATAGGTAGGAACGCCTTCAAACATAACGGTCGTTGCACCCATCGCCAATGGGCCATAGATGATATAGGTATGACCTGTAATCCAACCAATATCAGCGGTACACCAGTAAGTGTCATTTTCTTTGACATCAAAGACCCACTCCATCGTCATCTGAGCCCAAAGGATATAACCTGCTTGATTATGTTGAACGCCCTTAGGTTTACCCGTACTGCCTGATGTATAAAGCAAAAAGAGCGGATCTTCAGAATCCATCACTTCTGGTACACAATGTATAGATTGCTCCTCAATAAGATCGTTATAGCAGCTGTCTCTGTCATTCCAAGCTATATCTGCATTGTTGCGTTTCACAACTAAGACATCTTTAACAATGGAGCAATCTTTGATCGCCTCATCCACTACCGGTTTAAGCATATAAGGCTTGCCTTTTCTGTACGCACCATCAGCAGTGATAACCAACTTAGCCTCGGCATCTTCAATACGGTCTAGGAGTGCCGCAGCTGAAAAACCGCCAAAAACAATAGAGTGAATCGCACCGATACGGGCACACGCTAAAATCGTGTAGGCAGCTTCAGGAATCATTGGCATATAGATGACAACACGATCCCCCTTTTTAACATTAAAACGGTTTTTTAGAAGATTGGCCATCTTGTTGACGGCATTAGAAAGGTCATTGTAGGTGATGTTTTTTGTATCTCCATTATCCCCTTCAAAGATAATAGCCGTCTTGTTTTTACGTGTATCTAGATGACGATCAATACATTGAGCAGAAACATTAAGTTTACCGTCAATAAACCAGCTTGAGTGCGGGGCCTGACTCTCATCAAGAACTTTTTTATAGGGAGTAATCCAATCGATCTTTTGCTTGGCAAACTCATCCCAGAAGCCTTCATAATCGTTGATGGCCTTATTTTGAAGTTCATGATATTTATCCATGCAGTTAATGGCAGCATCTTTCATCAGTTTTTGGTTCGGGTAAAAAAGTTCTGTAGTGCTCAATCTCTTTCCTTAACGTTTAGTACAACTATTGTATCAAACTTTTGTGATATTTTAATGTTTTGAAGCCGCTTCAGCACCAATTCCTGTCTGACTGCGTAGATATTGAGCCTCAAAAGCTGCGATCTCATTATTCGCTGCCTCACTTCTATCTAGAAGAGAGATGAGGATAATAGAGACAAATGCGACACTTACTGAGATTAAAGCAGGAAACTTCGAAGGAAAAATTGCCTCTTCATTACCTAACACACTAACCCATACCGTTGGTCCTAAAATCACCAAAACAATAGCAGTAACGAGTCCTAAAGTCCCGCCAATCGTAGCCCCTCGTGTTGTAAGTCTCGACCATTTAATTGATAAAAAGAGCACCGGAAAGTTAGCCGATGCCGCAATAGCAAAAGCCAATGCCACCATAAAAGCAATATTTTGTTCTTCAAAGAGCATACCTAAAGCAATAGCGACGATACCCAAAGTCATCGTTGCTATCTTGGATACCTTCATCTCTTTTTCTTCTGTGACATCTTTACCAAACACTGAAGCATACAGGTCATGAGAGATCGCCGAAGCACCTGCCAGTGTCAATCCCGATACAACAGCTAAGATCGTTGCAAATGCTACTGCTGAGATAAAACCTAAGAAAAAATCTCCCCCGACTGCATGAGAAAGGTGAATTGCAGCCATATTCTTACCACCTAAAATCGGTTCTCCGCCCTCTACAGCCTGCTTGGCAAAATCAAGATATTGCGGGTTATTGTAGACAAGAAGAATCGCACCAAAACCGATAATAAATGTCAAAATATAGAAATAACCGATAAAACCTGTCGCAAAAAAGACGGATTTTCGAGCCTCTTTAGCATTACCGACGGTAAAAAACCTCATCAAAATATGTGGTAGA
>JBFHUP010000282.1:0-2839 GCA_041589975.1 Sulfurimonadaceae bacterium
TGAAGATCTGCTTCCATGATGCTTAAAAAGCCGGTGTATTGAATGGGACTGATGTCTTCAAAACGCTCCTCTAAAATAGCTTTAAGAGAGTGAATAGAGATATGCGTCTTTGCATGGATTGCATCGATACCAATTTCATTGAGCTTTTTAAGTGTTTCAGACATATTTTTCCTTTTTATCGCATTTCATGAATCAAAATAGCCGTGGCGACACTGACATTGAGTGAATCAAAGTCATGAGTCATCTGGATACTGATAGTTTTATCCAAGGCTTTAAGCAGTCTGTTGGACAGACCATCTCCCTCATTACCCACAAATAGTGCTGATTGAGCAGCAAAGGAGGTCTGTTTGACATCCTCGCCGTCCATGGCTGCACCATAGAGTGTAAAACCAAACTGTTTAAGCATATTGGGTAGATCATTGAGATTTGGCACGTGCACTATAGGCAGATCAAAGATCGCTCCACTGGATGTCCGTACTAAATTCTCAATGTGAAGGTTCTTAATCCCTCCAATCACCAAAGCATCTATACCCAAGGCATAACTACTTCGTATAATCGCTCCTATATTGCCTACATCAGTCAAGCCTGCAAGGATCACTACTTTTTGCATCCCTTTTAGAACTGTGACCGGTGCCAATGCTATCTCATCTACTTCAGCTAAAAAACCTTGATGATTACCGCTTGAACAAAGCTGCTGCATCCGTTCAGGCTTGGTGCGAATAAGCTCAAACTTCTCCTGCATCATTTGATGATAAAGTTTTTTATCAATCTCTTTAGAGAGATAGACTTTATCAATTTTTGAAGCATGATGCTGCAGTAAGTAAAGTACGGTTTGCTTTCCATAGACTAACATGAAGTGATTCTAGCTAAAAGATTCTTATAAGTCTATATTATTTTCGAAACGGGCTTGAAATAGGCTCTAAAATGGCTCTAAAGAGCTTAATTAGGTATCAGAAAGTGTCAGATACCTTCCATTTTTGTCGCACTGAATCGGATGAGTTTCCCATCAACAATCTGGTACCTGATTTCGATAGGACGACAGCAGACTTCACAATCCTCAATATAGTCCGGCATCTCATCATTATCATCAAGTACCATAGATATCTCTTCCCAACAGTAGGGACAGGTGAAAAACTTTTCTATCATTGATTAATACGTCCTATGAACAAAGTCCATAGGACTACGTTTCTGCATTAAAGTGTGATGTGGAAAAAAACTAAATTTTTTTCCTGGACACTGGGTCCGATTCAGCATCAAGTTCATGAAGCCAGTTTCATTTGCAATCTGTCGAGTTAAAGGATTGACACAGCTCATTTTATTTCATATCTTCTAGGATTTTATACCACTCTTTATTGCTTTTGGTGCCCAGTTGAGCCAGCAATTTGGCTTTATCTTTGGTATGCATTTTAAGTTGCATGATATCGGATTCGCTGAGTGTGATCTGATTTTGTGTTTGACCTGCTTCTACTACCACGATCCATTCACCTTTGATCGATGTCTGTTTCAGGTGCTGTAAGGCTTCTGATGCTCTCATACGAAGCTTGGTCTCAAATTTTTTCGTCAGCTCTTTGGCTAAAAAGATACGGCGGTTGGGATCAAGTGCAGAAATTTCTTCAACCAGTTTAAGTAGACGGGTTGGGGCTTCATAGATGATTGCTGTGTAGCCTGAAAAGATAAGCCGTTGCAGTTTGTCACTGCGGCTTTTGCCTTTGTGATCTAAAAAAGCCCCAAAAAGAAACTCAGTGTTGATAAAACCTGAAGCGACAAAAGCAAGCAGTGAGGCCGAAGCTCCGGGCAGTACTTCATACTCAAGATCATGCTTAAGACAGTAGTTCACTAAGGCTTGACCGGGGTCAGAAATGCCTGGCATCCCGGCATCGGATACATAGACGATGTTGTCGTTAAAAAATTCCGGAGTCGTTTTATCTAAAAAGTCATGTTCATTATGAGAATGAATAGCGATGTAGTTTTTATGAGGTTTTTCGATCTGTGCTTTGTCGCAAAGTAGGATAAGCAGTTTGTTGGTGACGCGAGTGTCTTCGCAAAGGATAGTGTCTGCTTCTAAAAGAGCATCAAAGCTTCTTTTAGAGATATCACTTAAGTTGCCAATCGGAGTGGGAACTAAAGTGAGCAAAACTTATGAGCGGTTAAAACGCTTGTTGAATTTCTCTACACGACCTGCAGCATCAACAATCTTTTCAGAACCAGTAAAGAATGGGTGACATTCATTACAAATCTCTACACGTAGTGTTTCAGTTGTAGTTTTAGTCTCAAAAGAGTTACCACAAGCACAGCTAACAGTACATGTTTTAACGTCTGGGTGAATACCTTGTTTCATTGGTGTTTCCTTAATGTTTTGATATACGCTTGCTCCATTTTAAATGAAATCTTTGCGTACATCCGTAAATTTTTTGGTTTCCCGTACGGGTGCAGGAAAAGTAAACGTGAAATTATAGCTAATATTTACTTTAATGACAAGTACAAAATTGATGCTTGAGGTAGAGCGTTTTTTGCGAAAAACTTTTTTAAACACTTCAACTCGATTTTTTGGTTTGCGTTTAAGCATTGACGCGTTACACTCAGTCAAAATTCATACAATTTAAAAAGGTCATGACATGAGAATTGGATTACCTAAAGAGATTAAAAAAGATGAAAACCGTGTGGCGATTACACCTGATGGTGTCGAACATTTGATTGATGCAGGACATGAAGTGTTGGTCCAAAAAAGTGCTGGAGAAGGCAGTGGGTTTGATGATGGACTCTACATCAAGGTGGGTGCAACCATGGCAGAGAGTATTGAAGCGGTGTATGACGCAGCGGATATGATCTGCAAAGTCAA
>JBFHUP010000283.1:0-2835 GCA_041589975.1 Sulfurimonadaceae bacterium
CTCCAATGAATTAGTCATTGGAATATGTTAACAGCTCACTTCATACTCACTACATTCATCACAAGCTCTCTCATATGCCATGCCGTATGTCCATAAAAAATCGTCCCTTTGACTTTGACATGTTGATTATCTGATATTTTGAGTTCATGAAAGACCTCTTTATCTTTGGCTACAAGATGGATCTCTTTAACACCATTGATAAAAGGTTCATACTCACTGTGACCAGCGATGATAGAAGCTGGTCTATCCAGTTTTAAAACAAAGGCCTCTGATATTGTCCCATTACGATGACCATGCTTTACAAACTTCAAAATACCCGAAACAACATTGACTTCCGGTTCATACTTCAGCATCCGATTCTCATCACCGCCAGAACACCCTAAAAAAGCGAGTAAACATAGGAACACAGATATAAAAGTTACGGCTCGTGTCATGACATTGCCTAAAATGTTTATTTTTGAACGCTAACACTCCTATAGTACTATGAAAACTCTTAAGTTAACTAAAGTTAATGTATTTGATTAAATTATATCAACTTATCCTCTCATTAATTGAACAACATAGAGATAGGTAAACCTAAAAACTTATAACCCTCTTTTTGCATCGGTACGATATGTTTGCCCATATAAAAGATAAATCCACCTTTAAAAAGCTTTCCACTATTTTGTGCGAGCTTCACAAGTCCTCGCAGTTCTGAACTTTTAATTGTTGTAGAGGATTTCACTTCGATACCTATAATCTGCGTATTGCTTTGTTCCAGTACAAAATCAACCTCATAATCAGCATCACGGTAGTGATAAATCTTGGTTGTTTTTTTGGCATAGGTAGTGTGCTTTAATAGCTCAGTAAAAATAAAGTTTTCAACCAAGTTTCCTAAATGCTCACGTTGATTCAGTAGCAGTGCATCACTGTCAATACCTAACAAATGCGAAGCCAATCCTGTATCAGTAAAATGTATCTTTGGTGCCTTGACTTCTCGTTTTCCCCTGTTGGTAAAATAAGGGTTGACCCGCTTCACTAAATATAAAGCTTCCAATATTTCGATATCAGACTTTACAGTCATATCCTTGATCGCTAAGTGCTGTGACAGAGAGTTGTATTTCAAAAGGTTTGCATTGTTGTGTGCTAACAGTGAGAGCAGCTTAACGATCTCCGACTTATTTTCGTGACTCACACGTTTGATAAGACTTAAATCCTTTTCAATACGAGCTTGAATATAACTATCAAACCATGCATGAGCAACTCTTTCTGACTTGTTATAGACATTGGGAAAACCACCTTTTGTCATCATTGTGACTTGTTCTTCCACACTAACTACATCAAAACTTTTATCACTGATCATGCCTTCAAAGAGCGTATCGATGATATTAGCAGCGTTTTGATGGACTTCATACTGAGAAAAAGGAAAAAGATTGACACTTACCATTCGTCCTGCCAAAGACTCATGAATCGCACTCATTTTAAACAGATCGGCACTGCCCGTCAAAAGAAACATCCCGTTTCGATTCTCTTTATCCACAACCATCTTTAAGGCTTTAACCAACTCGACAGCCATCTGTATCTCATCAATCACAGCAGGCTTTTTAGCTAACTGAGTCGCAAAGGTAATAGGATCATCTTGTGCCGCTTTTAAAAGCGTCTCATCATCCATCGTATAGTAAACAAAACCCAACTCCTTAGCAATCTCTTGACTCAACGTCGTTTTGCCTGACTGTCTCGGCCCTGCAATGGTTACGATTTTAAAAGATGCTAACAGCTCTAAGATATAGGGCTTAATATTTCGTTGTATCATCATAACGACTCCATAATATGAATTATTATATCATATATTATGAGTTAACATAATTTTTATTATGATTTATAGGATTTTCTTTATTTATTTTACATTCACTTTGATAACCATGATTTTTTTAGCTTGAAAAAGTCATAATGTTATTAAAAAAGGCACCAGATGAAAAAATTTACCATTGTACTCGCCCTCATAACGACTTTAATCTTTGCAGATACAAGCAAAGAGCAGTTTGTGTTAACCATGAGTAAAGATGATGGTATGTGTCAGGATTTTTTACAAAAGTTTAATGATGATCTTGAAAAGTTTGGTGGATTGAAGCCTGAGGATTATGATGAAATTAAAAATGTTAAATGGAAAACAATAAACCTATTAAGTACAGGAATAGATCCATCATTTTATAAGATGAAAGAATTAAAGTATTCTATTGTTGATATAAATCATGATTCAAAAAATGAAATATTAATTTACGAGAAAATGTATATTGTGCAAGGTCCATTACTTTTTACAAATGCAAACACATTAGATATAGTTGATATTTCAAATCGAGAAAAGATACATGGAAATTACACTAGCATAAGAAAGTTTAATTCAAATACTGGCAAAGCTCTTTTTTCGGAATATACAACGGATAAACTTTTAAAAATTGATGACGAACGGCGCGAATTACTTTTGAGCGTTGAAAAAAAACGCGCAGAACAGAATACGGTTAACGATCAAATTTCAAAGGGAGTAGGAGAAAAAGAACGAGCAGCATTGATTGAAAAGATGCGTACTCTGAAGGAATCTCTTCAAAAAGAAGAAGAGAGGCTGAAAGAAGTTATGGGTGAGTGGCAGAAGCACATGCTTCAGGTGCCGAACATTCCAGACATGTCGGTGCCGGAGGGAAAGGATGATGCGGATAATCAGGAGGTAAAAGTGTGGGGAGAAAAACCAAAATTCTCTTTTTCTCCCAAAAGTCATATCGACATAATGACAAAGCTGGATATGGTTGATTTTGAACGGGGGGTGAAGGTCTCTGGGTTTCGCGGATATTTTTTAAAGAA
>JBFHUP010000284.1:0-2835 GCA_041589975.1 Sulfurimonadaceae bacterium
GATCGCTGCATTTTCTGCAGGCATACCAAAACTGTCCCAGCCGATCGGATGCAGAACATTTTTACCCTGTTGGCGAGCATAACGAGCAAAGGCATCACCGATGGTATAGTTACGTACATGACCCATATGAAGTCGTCCACTTGGAAACGGGAACATCGATAAAATATATTTTTTCTCTAAACTCTTATCATCTTTTGGTTCAAAACTTTTGTTCTCACTCCAAAACTTCTGCCATTTTGCTTCAATATCTGATGCACTATATTCCATTAAAACCCTTTATAAATAGTACGTTATCAAGGCAAAGCCTTGCTAACTACGATGACTCTACGTCCTCTTCAGCAGAGGGCTCACGATACTAGTATCGTAAAAGAGCCTAAGCCTTCTACTGAAATGGATAAAGAGTGAATTAAAAACGAAGTAGCCAAGCAATCAAAACAACACTTTGTTGTCAAATCGCAAAGGAGCTAGCGACGCTGAGCCTGCCGCTGAGGCAAACTCAGCGTTAGCGTAGTAAGATGGGCTTTGCCCATCTTACGTATCAATCAAATGATTTTATACTAAGCCTTTGGCTTAGTATTCATCTCTCGTCTTATTACTTTCAATAAGCACAAGTGCCATAGAGAATAAATTAGCGATCAAAGCACCAATTGCTAAAGCAATAGCCCAAGTCACATTTCCAGAGATCTGCATGATAACAAATGCAGGGATCAGGTGGAGATCTGCTACAAGAGAACTTGCCAGCAGTTCTGCTGCAAGCAGGTTACGAACACCCAGTTTTAACACGGTAGAGATAAGGTTCAAACTACCCGCCATAAAAAGTGCTACGATACTGTGTTCATATAAAAAACCTGCGATACTTGTTACACTCATGAGTGTAAAAAATACGTATATTACTTTTCCCCAATCCATTTAACTTCCTTAATTTTATTTCATAAAATGAAGGGAACCTTCTACATTATGAGTACGACAGCTGAACAAAGTCCAGCTATCTACGCTAACGCTGAGTTCTCCTCGGCGGAGTGCCCGCGTGCAGTAAACCGCACTTATTGGGCATTATTATACTACGTTTTTTCTATATGTACGAATAGAAAAAAGATGCTAGCATCTTGAGCCTGCTGCTGAAGCAAACTCGTGCCCCGAAGGAAATGCCCTTGGGGTATTAGCGTAGTAAGATGGGCTTTTGCTCATCTTACGTATTATTACATACTACCTTGTTCGAATTGTGCTCTCATTCGTTCTTTCTCTTTGGCTCTTTTTTCTTTTTCAGCAAGTTTACCGCGGTAGTTATTGATCGAGAAACCAAACTTCGCTAACAGTGCCGAAGCGACAAAGATGGAACTGTACGTGCCCACGATCACACCAACAAGTAGTGTGAAGGCAAATCCGTGGATGATCTCTCCACCAAACATAAAAAGTGTCAAGACAACAAAGAATGTCGTTAATGATGTCAGTGTTGTACGTGATAATGTACGTGTAACTGACTCATTGATACTAGCATCAAGATCAACTGTCTTAGAACTGATCACACCCTCTCTAATACGGTCAAATACGATGATCGTATCGTTGAGTGAATAACCAAGGATTGTTAACAAAGCCGCTAAAATATCCAGATTGATATCGACTTCAAAGATAACCAGCATTCCCATAGCAATCGAGATATCATGGACTAAAGCAAATACCGAAGCGACGGCAAAACGCCACTCAAAACGAAACGATACATAGATCAAGATACCAATGATCGCTAAGACCATTGCCATGATACCTTTTTCACGAAGTTCACTTCCTACTTTAGGCCCAACGATATCAACTTTACGAATTTCAAAGTTACCTGTTCCTTTTAAAAGTTCACGTACTACATCACCCAAATCTACAGTCACACCTGTCGATGAATTTTTAACACGAATTTGAACCTCTTTTGGTGAACCAAACTCCGAAATAGATGAACCTTCAAAAGTCTTATCCTTTGATAGTACCTCTCTCATTTTCTGGATAGGAGCTTTTTGGTCATACTGTACTTGTACAATGGTACCACCTGCAAAATCTATCCCCAAGTTAAGACCCTTACACAGAACAAATCCGATAGATGCGGCTACTACAATGGTTGAAAGTAAAAGCGACAGCTTGCTTTTACCCATAAAATCAATCGATCTTTTATATGTAAAAAACTGCACTATTTATCCTTTAGACCAAACCAAAAATTACTATTTTTGGACTTGCTCATCTTATTTTGAAGCATCTCATACACCCCATGAGTTCCTACAATCGCTGTAAGCATCGAAGCTACGATACCGATACTGATCGTGATGGCAAACCCTTTGATCGGTCCTGTTCCATACAGATATAAAACCGTTGCTGCAATCAGTGTTGTGATGTTAGCATCTAAAATCGCTCTCATGGCATTGGCATAACCATCTTCAACCGCTTTTTTCATACTACTTCCAGCTGTCAAAAGCTCTCTGATTCGCTCAGAGATGATAACGTTGGCATCCACGGCCATACCGACCGTAAGCACGATACCTGCCATACCTGGCAGTGTCAATGTAGCACCCAGCATCGCCATCACGGCAATGATAATCAGCAAGTTCGCAATCAATGCGATATTGGCAATCAGACCCGCCATCTTGTAATAGACCAGCATAAAGATAACGACCAAGACAAAACCGCCAATAAGTGCGATCATCGCTGCTTCGATCGAATCCGCACCCAGACTTGGTCCTACTGAACGCTTTTCAAGCAGATAAACCGGAGCCAATAAAGCACCTGAGCGTAAAGCAATCGCAATATCGTTAGCTTCTGTTACCGTAAAGTCACCACTGACTTGTACATGCCCTCCAC
>JBFHUP010000285.1:0-2821 GCA_041589975.1 Sulfurimonadaceae bacterium
AATGTCATTTTGATGATTAATTTAGGGAAGTTGTTAGGGTAGTATGAAAAAAATATTGATTGTAGATGATTCAGCACTGGTAAGAAAACAGCTTAAAGGTTTGATTGAGGACCTGGGCGGTTTTGAAATCGACATTGCCCGTAACGGACAAGAGGCAGTCGATAAAGCTACCTCTGAGGATTTTGCTGTGATTACTATGGATGTCAATATGCCTGTGATGGATGGTTTGACCGCCGTTAAAAAAATCATGTCTAAAAACCCGACACCGATTTTAATGGTAAGTTCTTTAACCAGTGAAGATGCACCTACTACTATGCAGGCTTTAAGTCACGGAGCCGTAGATTATATTGCCAAACCGGGTACTTTTAATGTCGGTCTTGCGGAAACCGGTGCCGATCTTGAAGAGAAAATTATCCAACTTAGCAATATGTCCAAGCGTAAGTTGCAACGCAGTCTGCGTGCCCAAAGTCAACGTGCCCGACATGTCGAACATGAACCGGCACCGGTAAGAACCCCTGGTGGTCCTATCACCAAAGTACTGTTGGTTGGAGCATCAACAGGCGGTCCCGGATTGATAGAAGATATCTGTACTGCGTTACCGGCTGATACATCTTATGCTGTATTTGTTGTACAGCATATGCCTGAAAAGTTTACGAAAGCTTTTGCCGAGCGTCTTGCCAGAGTAAGTTCTCTGCCTGTGGTCGAAGCAGAACATCATTTGGAAGTCAGCCCCGGCATGATCTATATTGCCAAAGGTGGAACCCATATGCATTTTGCCAAAAAGGTCTCGGGCAAAATTCTATTGCGTTTAGAAGATTCTAAAGTAGACAGGTTCTTTAAACCAAGTGTGGATGAGATGATGTTAAGTGCCTTAGAGGTATTTAATCCAAAACAAACGGTAGCTATATTGTTAACAGGTATCGGAGATGATGGAGCTGATGGTATGGTAGCTTTGAAATCTAAAGGTGCTTATACCATTGGTGAAAGTGAAGCGACGGCAACCGTGTATGGTATGCCTAAGGTGGCTTATGACAAGGGCGGAGTTACCGAACAGATGGATTTCCCGGATATTATAAGAAGAGTTCAATCATTTAAATAGGAGGTTGTTATGGCATTTGTAAAAAATAAAGCGGAAGTTGTTGCATTTGACCCTGTGACTGATATGGCTGATGCAATGAAGCAGTATAAGAATACAACCGATTTTGACCATTTGAGTTTTATTATTGAATCTATGATAAACCTTCCGGGCGGTCCTGATTTTATTGTAGAGCAGCTTAAAGACAAAAATACACCTAAAAATATTTCAGCCTTTATGGCTGCACAACTCTCAAAGCTTCCACCTAAAGAGGCACCCATCGAGAAGATCATGGAGCTGTTGAAACTCAAAAATGCCTATGTAAGAAATTTAGGTATTAGTATGCTTCAAGATTATGGTGAAGCGATTAAGTATTATATCGTCAAGTTTCTCATCGGTGATGATAAAGATCTTCGTATCTTTGCTGTCAATGTTTTAGGTGATGTGAACTTTGCCGAAAGCCGGGACATGCTTATTGAACTTTTAGAGAGTGAACAAGATATCAATGTTGCTATGACTGCAGTAGATTATATGGCAGAGATTGGTGAGCCAGAAGATATTAAACAACTGGAGAGTTTAAAAGAGCGTTTTGCAGATGAAGCCTATGTAACATTTGCTATCGATAGAGCTATAGAGTGCATTAAAGGCGAATAATGTCTGTTGAATTTACGGAATCAAATTTTGAAAAGATGTCAGAATACATTTATCGTAAGTCAGGCATTTTTTTAGAAGGCGATAAGCATCAGGCTAAACTTCAAAACTACGTGAGTAAGCGTTGCGAAGCCATCAACTTGGAAAGCTTTCGTAAATATTTTTATAAGCTTCGTTTTGATGATGGGGATGGTGTTGAATTTCAAGAGTTGATGAATGCTATTACCGTCAATGAGACCTATTTTTTTAGAGAAGTTAATCAACTGGACGTTTTAGCCGGAAACTTATTGCCTGAACTGCATAAATTACGAGCCCCAAACGAACCCCTGCGTATCTTGTCTGCTCCTTGTGCAACGGGTGAAGAGCCATACTCTATGGTGATAAAGATACTAGAAGAGGATAACGTTATTAATGAAAGAGATATTGAGATTGTTGGTATCGATATTGACTCTACGGTGATTGAAAAAGCTAAACGCGGTGTCTATACCAACAGGGCTGTACATGCGATTCCCAAACATCTGTTGGGGAAATACTTTAAGCAGGAGACGGTCTCGAATATCTTTTCAGAAGAGTTAAAAGGGGCGGTCGATTTTAAGGTGGTCAATGTATTTGATAAGGCTCAGGTAAGGGCTTTAGGTAAGTTTGATGTGATCTTTTCTCGTAATATGTTGATCTATTTTGATGATGCCAGCAGAAAAGAGGTAGCGATGACCTTTTATGACTTGCTAAAGCCGAATGGTTATGTCTTATTGGGTCATGCTGAATATATGAGCCGTATAGTTTCGGTATTTAGTGCAAAAAAGATGAATGATACCTTAGTGTATCAAAAGTGATGGTAGTGCAAAAGTTCTCCAAAGTCTAAATTTTTAGGTTTTGCAGAGCTTTTAGTTCTATCTTAAATATGGCGTATCAAGAAGTTGGTGCCCAGATTAATTATGTATAAGGATTTATAGATGCCAGTAATTATATTTGTAGATGATTCGGAAACAGCGTTAGCTTCAACGAAAATGGTTGTGACGTCAATGCCAGTTGAATCACATCAGTATCTTAGTGCTAAGGATGCCCTTGCGGCAATCAATGGCGGAATAACACCTG
>JBFHUP010000286.1:0-2810 GCA_041589975.1 Sulfurimonadaceae bacterium
GGCTTTTAGAAGCTCAAGCACGCATACACCATCACACTTTCGATCTGGATAGGGATGCCTTTTATCATGCCTGCTTTTTGTATCAGGTACGCCCCAAAAAAGGAGAAGCGATCATTAAGATGATGCTTGACAGGGGTGTTGATTTTTCACGCATGAGTACTTATTATCTTTGTGCCGTCATGGTGATCTATCCCGAGGGTCCCTTGGAAATGGCAAAAGAGGATACAAAGATGCTGCGGCTGCTTTTAGAGTCAAAAGCCCGGATAGATGATTTTATGGCTATTGATGCATGGGACAAAGATACAGCACTGATGTATGCGGCACATATGGGGCTATTGGAACCTTTAAAGGTATTGGTGGATTATAAAGCCAATATTTTTGAGTCTTTCAGAGGTAAAAATGCCTTGGATAGGGTATTGTACCCTTTAATAGAGGATCCTTTGATGCCTACTGGAAATCGAAAAGCAGTTCGCATCTTATTGGAGCGTATGGGATTGGAGTCAAACGGTCCGATGGATCAACAAGAGGAAAGAATGAAACAGAAGGCAACAGAAGTGACTCAAGAGGATCTTTCAAGCCTTGAAAATCTTTTTAAAAAGATTTGAGATGTGCTATACTATAGCAATAACTCATATCTAGGTTTGATAATGCAAGATAAAAAAACGCAGCTTTTATTTACAGTAATACTTTTTATATTTTCCCCGGTTTTGGTCTGGGCTTTGGTCGGTCTTGGTGTGGGTACCGTCAGCGGCGGTGAGATCATCACCATTATATTTTCGCTTCAGACACTTCTGTATGTTGCCATTGTAACAACGCTTTTTTTGTTGTACTTCAAACTGCAGCTTGACAAAGTGGATAATTATCTGAAAAACAACTCTAACTTGGATCGTAACGGCATCGACCGTATCATTGCAAAGCTTCCGGTACATCTTTATATCGGCGGTTTTTTTTATGTGCAGTTTGGAAGTATGATCGCTTTATATGGACGACCTTTTTTAGATAATTTTGAATATATGATCTATAACCTTTTGGCGATTCCGGTCTTTTTCCTCTTTAATGTTTCCATTCATATATCCTTTTTTAGAACCTTTGAGTCTTGGGTCAGTCCTATAGGGTTGCCGCGTCAATTTAAATCTCTTTCGTTTGCCAAACGTTTGATGTTGGCCATTCTGTCATCCTCTTTTGGTGCTATTTTACTGATGGTTGTTTTGGGTATTTTTTTACAAGGAAGTCAAGGCAATACTTTGGAAGATAGTGTGGTTAAGTCGGTTATCTTTGCGATTGTAGCTTTGTTAATGATTTTGATCAATCTGGTCTTTATCTTAAAACAGACGGTTGGTCCTGTGACCAAAATATCTGAGATGTTTGCTCTGGATAAAAACAACCTCAATAAAGCCGTCAACATCGAACTTCGTGATGAGATCGGTTTTATGATGAAAAACATCAATAAGTTTTTTGAGTCCATTAGAGAGGTTGTGATCGGGGCTAAAGATGCTTCGGCCGAAAACATCGCCTTATCGAAAAAGGTAGAAAAAGCTTCCAATGAGATGGCTGCTTCCATCGATCAGCAAGATAGCTTGATCATGGAGTCGTCGCAAAAGGGTAGTGAGATGCAAGAGATGCTTAAAAACTCTCTGCAGCAGGCCAATAATGCTAAAAATGATATCTCTGCTGCAAAAGATAGTGCAGATTCGATGCATCGCGATACTACCAAGATGATTCAAAGCATTCATGTAACGGCACAACGAGAGACAGAGTTGGCAAGCAATGTCGCTCAGTTAAGTGCCGATGCAGAGCAGATCAAAAATGTCTTAACAGTGATCTCTGATATCGCTGATCAGACCAACCTTTTAGCTCTGAATGCCGCTATTGAAGCAGCACGAGCGGGTGAACATGGTCGCGGTTTTGCCGTGGTCGCGGATGAGGTGAGAAAACTTGCCGAACGTACGCAGCACTCGCTTATTGAGATTCACTCGACGGTTAATACCATCGTGCAATCGATCAATGATACATCAACGCAGATGGAAGAAAATGTTAAAGAGATCGAGACGCTTTCACACATGAGCCAAGAGGTAGAAGAGCGTCTGCTTCAGATGAACAGCTCGATCGATCATATGATTCATGTTACCAATGAAAGTGCCAACAGTTCCACCGCTATTGCCAATGAGACAGAGAAGATGATTCAAGAGATTTTAGAGATCGATAAACTCTCTAAAGAGAACCATAATAATGTTGTTAAAATCAAAACAGCAGGCAATGATCTCGATGCCTTAACACAAAAACTGGATGCACTTTTAAATCGGCTTACGACTTAATCCGTTATAATTTCGTCAAAGGATAAGATGTGAGTAAATTTTTAGTGTTAGTAACGATGATGGCAACTTTGGTTTATGCCAAGGTCAATTTTGTGAAAGATTATCAAACAGCTTTAGCGATGGCAAAGAGTGATAATAAGAAGATTTTAGTGATGTTGACTTCTGAAGATTGTCCTTCATGCTGGTGGATGAAAAATGTCGCCTTTAAAGATGAGAAGCTTTCTGAACTTATCAATGAACGTATCGCAGCTGTAGAGATCGATGTTTTTAAGGATACGATTCCTTTAAACCTCAAATATATTGGGACACCGACTTTTTATCTTTTGGATAAGAATGAAGATCAGCTCTCACGTGTGGATGGGCGAATGATGCCGGAGAAGTTCAGACAGCGTTTGAATATCTTTTTGGATTAATACGTCAAAGCAGCTAAGCTACTTTGACTACGCTAACGCTAAGTTCTACCCATGACGGGCACCGAGGTCCTCAGCGGAGGAC
>JBFHUP010000287.1:0-2795 GCA_041589975.1 Sulfurimonadaceae bacterium
CATGTATCTGGAAGGCTCACTGGATACCCCGGGTATGGGTTTTATGTATGTAACAACGCTCGAACGTGCCGGAACCTATATACCTAAAGAAGTGATGGAAAAAATAGATGCCGAACGTTCCTAGTCCCAAAATCATCACCTGCTTAATCCCTCACCATAAAAGTCTAGAGATTCTTGAGCATCTCAATGCTGACAAAGGGATCATTATGGCCAACAAAAGCAATGCCAGAGGTTCCAGTTATGCGACAGATTTTACCTGGGTAGAGATGGAGATCTTAGATGTGATTGTCGAAGCCTCTAGAGCTGATGAGATCTTTGCCTATCTCTATAACCTTGCCGAAGTCAACACACCGCAAGGCGGACTCATCTACCAACACAAACTGACCAAAGCATCACAATATCAACTTCCTCAATTATCTAACACCTAAATCTCATGAAGATATCTCTGGAACTGTCATAACGACGGTTCTGATCTTGAGATAATTTATATTTGTATATTTTTTAATCATACTATTGGTTAATTTTTTTGCATAACTCGTATAATAAGGCAAGGAATTAATTATGAAACATATTTTGTCTTTACTTACGGTCACCGGATTAACACTTTTTCTGACACTTTCTCTCTTTTTTTGCAATGAACGATCCAGTACTGCAACATTAGAACGAAAAAACTATATGCTTTATCTAGAACAGATTAAAAAACTTATCATTGCAACACAAAAAACCCGAGGCCTTACAAATTATTATCTAAACGGTGATGTGGGTGCTAAAATGCTTATTTTTAATGAACAACGCGATATGCGTCATTCTATGGATGCGATAAAAGAGCTAAACCTGCAAGAGTCAATAAAAATCCATACGGTCTATACAAATGTACAAAAGCAACTGCTGCATCTTAACCGCATTGCTTTTACGCATGACAGCAGTCTACTTTTTTCTAAATATTCACAGCAAATCGATACACTGTTGGGTTTAGCAGATGCCATTACTTCATTGCTGTTTCCCAAAAATAAAGATCTCTATTTTGCCACCAGCACCCTCCTGCCCTTAACTGAAAATATTGGTAAATTAAGAGGTCTGGGTGCTGGTTTAGTCGCTCGGGGATCAACGACAGAATCTGAACTTAATCAGATGAACGAATTTATGGAAGAGATCGAAAGATTCATTACTAAAGAGCTGCAATATCTTAAAGAGGCAAAACACTTAGACCATGCATTGATCAATTTAGAGAAAAAGAGTGTCTCTATGCTAAAAGCGTATATGCAGACAACCCGTATACACGTGCTCAAACCTGAAAAACGTACGCTAACAGCAGATAGCTACTTCACTGAAGGTACAAAAAACATCTCAGAGGTAATCACTATCTTTGATATGATAGAAAAAAATATAAGCAGTGAGATTGATAAAAATTTAAGTGATCAAAAACGTGATGCCTTTATCCTATGGTTTGCAGCACTACTTGTCATACTTTTTGTTTTCCGTTACCACTACCTCGCAACAATGAACAATCGAACTTAAAAGTAAAGATCATACTTTTAGGCCGGAGTATTGACCATCCATAAAGAAAAGACATTGATATAGTTAAAAAACTCTTGCTTAATCGGATCAGGGAGGTCTTGACCCTCTTTAGTTTTAAGGTTTTTGATCTGTTCAATATAAGCTGCCAGCCATACCATACGAGCTTGCGGTGTGATTTTAAAAGGAGCATGACGACCCACCATCTGAGGTGCTCCACGGTTTTGATTAAAATACGCAGGGCCGCCTGAAATTTGAATGATAAAGTCAGCAGAGTGCTGTTTTGCTTCTTCTAAAGCTGGTCCCTCATTAGGAAAAAGGTCCTTGATCTCGCTTTGAACCAAGGTATCATAATGGTCCGACACCATCTTTCTGATACCTGCTTCTCCTACAGCTTCTAAAAAAGCACCGCTGTGCTTGGTTACCGGAGGTCTGACACCAAACTGACCTTGCAAAATAGTATAATCAACCATAAAATTTCCTTCGTAAACATATCGATAAAATGTGCCGGAATCATATCATGAAATAGGTAAGTCCTCAAAACGAGAACAAAAAATTTAAATTTCTATAAGCTGAATTATCTAAAAAAATCGTTTCTAATTCTCATATTAGAGCTAAATATAAGAAAATCTAACTATCATTCTTTTTATCAATTATATGTGAGATTTTTATGAAGAAACAAGCCCACCAAGCCTATGTTGACGGAAAATATGACGAAGCCTTTAAACTCTACATGCAGTTGGCCAAAGCCAATGACCCGCAAGCACTGACCACTTTAGGCTACTTCTATCAAAACGGACTCAGTGTTGAGGCTGATATCGATGAAGCGATTACCTGGTATGAAAAAGCAGCTATTTTAGAAGAACCCATCGCCTTTTTAAATCTGGCACTGCTTTATGTGACAGGCAAAGGGGTAGCAAAAGATACCGCCAAAGCCTTTGAACTCTTTTTAAAGTCAGCCGAGAAAGGGATGCCGGACGCCCAATATGAAGTTGCTATGATGCTTGAAAACGGAATTGGCACACAAAAAGATCTCTCTGCAGCTGCTTACTGGTACGAAGAAGCTGCCAAGCGTGGCAACATCAATGCTTTTAACAATTTAGGGGTGCTTTTTAAAGAGGGCCATGGTGTACCTCAAGACTTTGGCAAAGCCTTTGCACTTTTTAAGCGTGCTGCCGAAAATGGTCTTTCTAATGCTCAATTCAATCTCGGCTATATGTATGACAAAGGTGAAGGCTGTGAACAAAATGGGGAGCTCGCTTTAGAGTGGTGCCGAAAAG
>JBFHUP010000288.1:0-2786 GCA_041589975.1 Sulfurimonadaceae bacterium
AGTTGGTATAGGTATGGTGATTGACATTATGTTTCCAATCCCACCAGCTTGCACTCATACCTAAAAGCAGATTGGAAAAAGGCAGCGTCATCCTTTTGGAAATGGTTTTACTTTTAAAGATCTGTCGGTGAAGTAAATCATGAGAGAGAAAGACAGCACGGGTAAAGATGACAGTAAAAAAAAGTCCCAACAGGATAGGGTTCCAGTAGGTGGATGTAGTAAATGCAAGTGTTAGGCTTGCCACGATCAGAGCCATTTCAATGATACCTCGTGTCGTTGCACGTTCGTAAATTCCAGCTGCTTTGATTTCTGCTTTTAACTCTTCAAAGAGCTTTTTATAGTCTTTCATAATCTTCTTGCTTTCGTCTTGATAATGCGATTATAGCTTAAAAGTTTTAGATAACACTTTGTAGTTTTAAAAGTCCCGCATAAAGCAGGGCATCTTTATCTTGACCGCTGCTACTTTTGAGTTGAAGTTCACAATCTAAAAGGAGTTGTAAAATGGTGTGGTAGGTTTTTAAGCTAAAACGAAGAGCAAGATCGATGCGTTGCTTTTCGATATCCTTAGGGAGATTAAAACCCATCACATCTTTGGAGGTGACATTTCCGTGAATTTTGATATGGGACAAAAATTTAAACAGTACCGTGACAAAACTTGAGATATTGGCGACGATTCGAGGCGGTTCCTCTCCGGTTTCAAGCAGTTGTGCCAGATCTTTTTTAAAATCTTTTTTAGCCAAAAGATCTGCGATGATGTCATCAAGTTTGACATCGGCTAAGGAGTAGACTAAGGCATCGATATCTTTGGCGTCGATAGGGCGGTTTAAAATGGCCAGTTTACTTAGCTCATTGATGGAAAGAGCAATGTCACCATTTTGGGTATTAAACAGATGAGCCAATACAGGGTGGGTGATTTGAAGGCCTAACCTTCGAGCCTCTTCTTGTAGAAGCGGCATAGCATCACCCAGTTTAGGCTCAAAAAATCTGACATAGTCACTGTTGCTCTTTTTACCGCCAAAGGCTTTAAAGGAGTCTTTAAAGTCGGGTCCGTAATAGGCATAGATAAAAAAATTGGTCGGAGATTTATCCACCATGGCGATAAGCTCATCAAGCTCTTTTTTGGGGACTTTGGATTCACTTTTAATGATAAGCAGATTGTTGCCCCCAAAGAGTGAGCCTTGGGAGAGATGGGCCTTGGCTTGGGCAAAATTGTACTCTTTATAATAAAGTTTGAGCGGTTCATCATCGGGAGCAAAGAGCTGCGAGAGCTTTTTGATGTAATAATCTATCAAATAAGGAGAAGCCCCAAAGAGCATCATAGAGGGTGGCAGCTTGCCTGATGCGACAATATTGGCAAATTCCCAGGCTTTGATCATGACTCTTCCTCATAGCGGCGTACAAATGTTGCGGCTATTTTAGCATTACGAAGGTTCACATCATCAATGGTGACAACAATATGGTCAAATAAAGCAGTCGTGTCGGGCAGGCCGTCAATCGAGAGGCTGGCACCAAAAATAGGCTGCAGTGTTAAACCTTTGGCGTTATCTAAGAGGGTCTCTACCGAGACAACGACCTCTTGGCCCACATGTGCTAAAGCCCAGCGGGCATATTTGCGTCGGGCAAATTCCGAAGCAACATCATCAGATTCCCGTTCTTTGGCACTCACATCTATGGCCGTTGCCTGAATAGGTTGCAGAATTTTGGCTACTTCATCTTGATGACCTGCTTTGATTGCTTTGATCAGTCGGTGAACAATCAGATCACTGTAGCGGCGAATGGGTGAAGTAAAGTGGGTGTATGCCGTAAACCCTAAACCAAAGTGACCCAGATTTTGCGGTGCATAGTGGGCCTGCATCTGGGTTTGAATAAGAAGTTTATCCACTTCCAAACGACGATCCATGGCATCTGCCTCTTTTTGGATCGAAGTAATGGTCTCTTTGAGAACAGCGGAGAGTTTAAATCGCAAGCCCATGAGGTTAAGCTGCAAATAGAGATTGTCAAGTTTGGCTAGTGACGGAGCCTCATGGACACGAAACAGACCGGTTTCAAAACAAAGAGCTGCCTGGATATTGGCTAAGAGCATACAATCTTCAATGAGAGCATGCGAAGGTGTTTCATCAGCCAGATGGGTAGAAGTTATCATTTCTGTTTGAGGATCTAGGGTGATTTCAATATCGGGTGAACGAAACAGGTAGCCGTTTTTCATCCGTTTGTCTCGGAATTGATCCATCAAGTCACGAAGTACAAAAAGCCACTCTAAAATCTTAGGGTCATCTTCTGCCAGCGGTTTGATGTTTGGGTTTTCAATATAGCAATCAATTTCTTCATAGGTGAATCTACGTTGGGAATGAATAATAGCTTCATAGACTTTGGCCCCTTCAACTTCGAGCTTCTCTTTGTTAATAGGCATTTCAAAAACATAAGCGAGTCGATCTACATGGGGCTGTAGTGAACACAGTGTCTCGGAGAGCTCTCGTGGAAGCATCGGAACGGATTTATGCGGAAAATAGATCGAAAAACCGCGTTTATAGGCTTCGGCATCGAGTGCTGTTTGGGCTGTGACATAGTGGCTGACATCAGCGATGGCGACATAAAGTACGTCATTGTCTTTATCAAAATAGATCGCATCATCATAATCTTTGGCTGTAACAGGATCTATGGTACAAAAAGCTAACTCACGCAGATCTTTTCTCTGAGGAAAATCAGAGGCCTTGACCTCCAAATTGATCTTAGCAACTTCAGCTTTAACAGCTTCACTAAAGAACTCCTCTTTATGAAACTTGGCC
>JBFHUP010000289.1:0-2764 GCA_041589975.1 Sulfurimonadaceae bacterium
GCACGGGCGATATTGACTTCATGGTAGCCGGGTTTATTATGAAGTTTCATATAAACACCTTCGACCTCGTACCCCTCCTCTTTTAAAAGCAGTGTCGATACGGTTGAGTCAACACCGCCGCTCATTCCAATCAGAACTTTTTTTGCCATAACTTTCCCTATATCTCATAATCATCATGTCGATCGGCACGATGTTTCATCTTGGAGAATTTAAATAAACTCTTGTAATAACTTGTATCTTGCAGTCGTAACTGCTCCATCTCATGTAACTGTTCATCAATCGATTCATTAATAGAACGTACCACTTCATCCAGATCATCGGTCATGGTATAAAGTTCTAAATCGCTTTGACTGATCATACCCTCGTCAAGCATCGGACCTTCGATAAAGTCAACCAAAGGCTGAAAAAACTCGGTTCCGACTAAAAAGATACGCACACCTGAGATCTTTTTAGTTTGTACCAGTGTCAAAGCTTCAAAGAACTCATCCAGTGTTCCAAAGCCCCCCGGCATGATAACATAAGCCAAAGAGTATTTGGTCAGCATCACCTTACGAGAAAAAAAGTACTCAAATGTAAGGTTTTTGGTCGTATGAGGATTGGGAACTTGCTCCATCTCCAATTCAATATTTAAACCAATGGACTCAACATGCGTTTTATCTTCAACACCGGCATTGGCCGCTTCCATAATACCCGGTCCACCACCTGTGATGATGTTATAACCACGTTGGGAAAGTTTTTTGGCCAGCTTAGTCGCCTTTTTATAATATTTATGATCTTTATCAAGCCGTGCACTTCCAAATACCGTAACAGAAGGTCCTAATTCACCCAAATCATCAAAACCGCGAACAAAATCAGAGATAATCTTAAAAACACTCCAGGTATCTGCTGATTTAAGATCTTTAATATACCGCTTTTTAATCTCATTTTGATAGCTTTTCATCATTAGCCTTTGAGTTGATTCAAGCGGTCGCGTTTGCTTCCAATATAGGTAATTTGAATACCAAAGTTTCCATCAACAATCACTACCTCGCCTTGGGCGATAACATGATTGTCAACCAAGAGATCTAAAGGATCATTGGCCAACTGATTAAGCTCAATAACGGAACCGATATCCATATTAATAACATCTTTTAAAAGCATCTTTTTAGAGCCGATACGAACCGTTACAGGCAGTTTAACCTCACGTAACAGTGCCATATTACGCATTTCATCACTGCTTAACTCGCTTCCTGGCACATGCGATGAGGCAGCAGGAGCGGAAGTATCTTCAGCAGCAGCTTCCTCTTTCGGGTTTAACGAAGCCTCTACACTCTTATCCAAGATTAATTTGACCTGGCTGTCAATAGCACCGCTTTTAAAGCTGAAAGTCACACCATGGGCAAAATCTTCAACATCCACATCTTCAGAGTCTGACACAAAGGAAATAGTTGACGCGACAAGATTGAGTTTTGGTAAAACATTTTGAGATGAGAGAGCCGTACCCATAGCTCCCGCAATATTGGAAGCGATCTCTTTGGTACCATCAAGATCATCTTCATTCATCTCATCTTTCGCTTCACCTTCTCCTGCCATCATCATATCGACTAAGGCTGTTGCCATCTGAGGAGGAATAGCTAAAAGCATTTTACCTGCTGCTGCCCCGCCCACATCAATCGTAACCAAGGCAATCGGAGTTTCAATCTCTACAGAATCAGAGGCTTCAAGTACCGCCATCTCTGGACTGTCACCAGTAAGTCCTTCGATTGTAGCTTTTGTCTCTGAAATAAACAGATCAATAAAATCATTCATCGTCAGGCTCCTCCATTACATATTGTGCCGCTTCTTCACTGGCTTTTATCTCTTCTAATTTCATACGTCTTTGTTCCTCAAACTCTTTAAGAATCTCTTTGACTTCATCTTTTTCTGTGTAGATGACTTCATCTATACGTACAGACTTCTTAAAGCGTCTTAAACCGATGGTCCCCTTAAAACGGTCCTTACCATCAACATTAACCCAAACCACATCATCAGCTCCGGCAGTTTCTAAACGCAAAATATTACCGACTTCCAGATCAAGTAACTGCATTAAAGATATCTCTGCACGGCCCAAAAGAGCTTCAAGGTGCACTTCTGCACCACCGACTAAGGCTTTAAGCTCTTGATTACGGCTCTTTTTAGAACTTGTCTCATTAAGCATCAGATCACGGCTGGCCAGTTTTGGCAGTACGGGTTCCAAAGCGATAACCGGATAACAAAGGTTCATCATACCGGAACTTCCACCAATGATAATCTCCATAACAACCATCACAACAATCTCATTTTGGGCAACGATCTGAATAACGTTAGGACTTGACTCTTTAGACTCAACTGTCGGATAAAGATCCGTCACCGGTCCCCATGACTCTTTAAGCGTCCCCATCATAACACGTAAAATGGTCTCAAACAGACTTAGCTCGATATCTGAAAACTCGCGGTTGCCGTCAAATGGATCACCCTTACCGCCAAGCAGACGATCGATCATCGGAAAAGCTATCGATGGATTAACCTCTAAAATCCCCGAACCCTCTAACGGTTTAATCGAAAAGACGTTAAACGATGTCGGATTGGGTAAGGACATCAAAAACTCACCATAGGTCATCTGATCCACTGAGTGCAGTGTAATCTCAACAATCGAACGCATGATCGATGAGATCTGAGATGACAACGAACGTGCCATCTTATCGTGAATACCGCGGAAGGCACGAAGCTGCTCTTTACTTACCCTGTTGGGACGTTTAAAATCATA